>JBGSID010000040.1:0-3174 GCA_041751895.1 Lysobacteraceae bacterium
CTGCGCCTGCACGACGCGGCCCCGCCTGCCACCACGCCGCTCCCCACGTGGACGCGACCCAGGTGACGACGACGCCCGCAAACAGACTCAGCACAACGGCGCGGCCCAGCCGGCTCCAACCGATGAGCCCGAAAAATGCATCCGGTGCGAACAGCGACCAGCCGCCCGGGCCAGTGCGTAGCCAATCGGTGTCCAACCCACGCGCCACCACCAGCACCGGCACCAGCAACAGCCACACCCACATCGCCACGGCGGCAGCGATCCCCAGCAACACCGCGCGTGGCGGCGTCTGCGGTCGCCAGAGCGCGAAGCCCAACGCAGGCGCAAGCGAAGCCAGCGCCGAGAACGACAGCGCACCGACATCGGCCAGCGCATCGTTGCCGGCGATCAGCCGGCTGTATCCCCATGCCAGCAACACGATGGCAAGGATGCCGATGCGGCGCTGGACCAGTACCGCGCTGCGCAGATCCGGCGCCTCGGCATGCTTGCCCTTGCGTGACACGTGATCTTCACGGGTCGGCGCCCACGGGCCGCGCAGCCACAGCGGCGTGAGCCAGTGATTGCCGATCATCAGACTGAGCGTGACCGTGCTGACGATCACCATCCCGGTGCCGGCGCTCAATCCGCCGAGGAATGCCAGCAATGCGAGCCCTTCATGCCCCTGGGACAATGGCAGCGCGAGGACATAGAGATCCGATGGCACGCCACGCGCGCCGAGCAGGGCATCCCCCGCGCGCGCCAGGGGCAGGATCGGCAGCGCGATCAAAAGCAGGTACAGCGGAAACAACCAGCGCGCACGCAGTACATGACGCTCGTCGCGACATTCCACCGCACCGACATGGAATTGATGCGGCAGCGTGAACATCGCCAGCACACCGAGCAACACCAGCGGCGCGAAGCCCGAGAGGTCGCCTGCTTGCGGTCGCAACAACTCGGTCGCCTGCGGTACTTTCGGCAAACCGATCGCGAAGATGCCGATGGCGAGCATCGCGCCCAGTTTCAGCAGCGCTTCGAACGCCATCGCCAGGATCAACCCGCGATTGTGTTCTGCCGCGCTGGCACTGCGGGTCCCGAACAGCATGGCGAACGCACCCATCGCCAGCGCGACATACAGCGCGCTGTCCTGCCATGCCGGTACCTGCACGGCATCGTCGCGCACCAGCAGTGCGAAGCTCATCGCCACCGCTTTGAGCTGCAGCGCGATGTACGGGACGATGCCGAGCACCGCGACGAACGTGACCGCAGCGGCGAGCCAGCCGTCCTGGCCAAGTCTGCTCGCGACGAAATCCGCGACCGACGTGCTGTTGGTTTCGCGCACCAGACGCACCAGGCGCATCAGCAGCCCGATACCGAAGACATAAAGAAGAATCGTACCGACGAACGTCGGCGGCAGCGGCCAACCATAGCGCGCGGCCTGGGTGACCGTGCCGAAGAAGGTCCATGAGGTGCAATAGACCGCCAGCGACAACGCGTAGATATCCGGCCAGCGACGCGCGAACACCTGCGGGCGGCGCTCACCATACACGGCGACTGCGAACATCAGCCCGAGCCACACCAACGCAGCGACGATCACGCCAGTGACCGTCAGCACTGCATCGTTCTCCACCGCCCGGTCGCGCTCATCACGTCAGTTCGGATATCGCTTGGAATTCCGTCGCGAGGATAACGCAGAAGCGGCGCGCTTTCGCGCACCGCTTCCTTTCAGCATGCCACTTGTCGAACGTCCGCTACGGTCAGAAATCGTAGCGCGCCGTCAACGCGTACTGACGCGGCGGACCATAGAAGCCGGTGAACACGCCCAGCGCGGCATTGAGGCTGTAGCCGGTGGTCAGATATTCCTTGTCGGTCAGGTTGGTGCCCTGCAACGACACGGTCCACGCGGTGGTGGGCTTCCAGATGACGCCAGCACTGACCAGTCCGTAGCCGCTCTGGGTGATCGGCACCGCGCCGCTGCGGATGATTTCGGTGGTCGCAACCACGTCATCCTGGTAGCTGTAGCCCAGACGCGCGGACAGGTTGCCCATGCTGCCCAGTTCGGTGCGGTATTCCAGATTGACGGCGCCGGAGTATTTCGGCGCATTGGTGAAGGTCTGCTCGTCGGCGATATCGACGCCGGCATACAGGAACTTGTCGTACTTCGCATCCAGCCACGCCAGGTTGCCAGACACCAGCCAATGCGCGGTCGGCAGCCACTGGTATTCGACTTCCAGACCGTTGACCGTGCCTTCGCCAGCGTTGGTGAAGTCGCCGAAGAACGCGTCGTCGATGCCGTCGTTGTTGCTGTCGTAGGACGTGAACACCGACAGCTGGATGTCCTTGTAGATGTTGTGGAACGCGGACAGATTCAGGAACAGGCGCTGATCGAAGAAGGCCATCTTGCTGCCGACCTCGAAGCTGTCGACCTGCTCGTCGTTGAACGGCTCGGCCGAACGCGGCACTGCCGTCGCCTGGGCACGGATGTTGTAGCCGCCCGATTTGAAGCCGCGACTGGCGAGGCCGTAGATCAGGATGTCGTCATTCAACTGATAACCGAGCGAGATCTTCGGCGAGGTGTTCTTGAAGTTGATGGTCTTGTCGAAATCCGCAGCGATCGGTGCGACCGGGCGCAGCGTGGTGTAGGTGCCGTCGGTATAGAAACGGTTGAGCACATTGGCCCGCTTGTCTTCGTCCGTGTAGCGCGCACCGACATCGAGGCTGAGCTTGTCGGTCAGATCGATTGTCCAATCCGCGTAGACCGCGACGCTTTCGGTGAACACGTCGCCCTGGGTATCACCGTAGACCAGACCGAAGAAATTGTTGAGCACCCGGCCGCCGGCGCGGCCATCGAACTTGTAGAGACCGACGACGCCGCGTGCACGACCGCCGCCATCGTAATTGACCTGCATTTCGTGACTGACCTGCTCGTCGGTGTAGAACGCCTTCACGTCTGCGAGGGTGTTCGGCAGGGTGTCGAAGTCAATATTGGTTTCGGTGTCGGATTCGCGCTTGGCGCCCACGTATTTGCGCTGGTCGGCGGTGACGGCCAGGGTGGATACGCGCAGTTCGCGCTGGCATGTGCGCCGCAGGTCACACCGCTGCCGTCTGGGCTGGACACCGACCGCGCCAGTGTGCTGATCGTCGCAGGTGCCACCGCTGCTTTGATCCTGAAACAGGTCGCACAGTTGCAGCCAGGAC
>JBGSID010000041.1:0-1658 GCA_041751895.1 Lysobacteraceae bacterium
GGTCGACACAGGCGACGCGCGCACCGCTGCGCGCGTAGCGTAGCGCGAGTGCGAGTCCCAAGCCGCTGCCGGCACCGGTGATCAGTACGCGTCGTCCATCCATCGTGGGTTTCCTGCCGCAGGCGGCGTGATAGTCTCGCCAGCATAGCAAGGCGCGCGCGCCATGCCGAAGTTGCCAGCGCGCGCTGCATATTCCCGAAAACACACACGGACGCTTCCATGTCGACCACGGATCCCCTGTTCGATCTCACCGGCAAGATCGCACTCGTCAGCGGCGCATCGCGCGGCATTGGCGAAGCCATCGCGCACCTGCTTGCTGCGCACGGCGCCCACGTCATCTGCACGTCGCGCAATGTTGAATCCTGCGAGACAGTCGCCGATGCCATACGCACTGCCGGTGGTTCCGCCGAAGCACATGCGCTGCATGTCGGCGATACCGATGCCATCGACTCATTATTCGAGACATTGGACAGCGCCGGTAAAGCGCCGGATATCCTGATCAATAACGCCGCCGCAAATCCTTACTTCGGTCCGATGATCGATATGGATCTGGGCAGCTTCCAGAAGACCGTCGACGTGAATCTTCGCGGCTATTTCTGGGCCACGGTACAGGCCGCGCGACGGATGAAAGGCAAGGGCGGCAGCATCGTCAACATCGCGTCGGTCAACGCGAAACGACCCGCGCCCGGGCAGGGCGTGTATTCGATGACCAAGGCGGGCATCGTCAACATGACCGAAGGTTTCGCCAAGGAGCTCGCTGCGCATGGCATCCGCGTCAACGCGGTGTTGCCCGGCTTGACCGATACCAAGTTCGCATCGGCGATTACGTCCAATCCGAAAATGATGGGCATGATGTCGCAGCTGATCCCGATGGGCCGCAGTGCGCAACCCGATGAAATCGCGCCGGCGGTGCTGTTCCTCTGTTCGCCTGCAGCCGGTTATGTCACCGGTACCTGCCTGGTCGCGGATGGCGGTTATCTGACTTGATTCGCGTGTGATTCATTGGTCGCGAGGCGACGTGCGTTTCGGAATTCTTCGTTTCGGTGCCTGCGCCTCGCGTTCGGCCATCTCGCGCACGCGCTGGCCTGCATTCTGGATCAGGTCAGGCAGCAGCTGCGCTTCGGGCAAGTGCTTCCAGTATTTCTGAGGCATTTCCTGACGCATCATCCGTGGGTTGAGCCGCGCCGGGTTGAAGATGTTCGCATAGTAGGTTCGCCAGAGTTCCTCGCGCGCATCGTCGCTGGGGGCATCGCTGCGCTGTAGGCCCGGGCCGAACGCGAGCGCGGCGCCATCCCATGCGACGCTGCGGTACGGGGTGAGTATCGCCCAGCGCATGCCGACGAAGCGGCGCGCGAAGAACGGCGCAACGCGATCCAGAATCCAATGATCCGGCTCGAACCAGGCAATGAAGGTGTCGGTCTCGCCCGGCACTTCGCGGAAACGCACGAAGGCTTTCATCTTGTGGGTGTCTCTGCCGACCGCCTTCGCCAGCTCGTTCGCGCGCCGCGTGTCGGGGTCTGTCACCCGCGCCAGCAGATGCGTCTCTCCCTGCGCGATCCGCCATGCGATGCGATACAGCAGCGCATGCCGCTGCGGATCGCGATGGCACAGCACGGTGCTGGCCAGATCGAACAGGGATGCAGACACCTGCGGCGTCG
>JBGSID010000042.1:0-3077 GCA_041751895.1 Lysobacteraceae bacterium
CTGGTCACGGCGCTGGCCGATGCGGCGCTGGCGCGCGGGCAGGGCGAGCGGCAAGGACTGCGCACGCTGCTGACCGGCGGCGATCGTCTGAACCGTCTGCCGAGTGCCGATCTGCCATTTTCGCTGGTCAACAACTATGGCCCGACCGAAGCGACGGTGGTGGCGACCTCGGGAATCACCCGTCACGACGACACGATGATCCATATCGGTCGGCCGATCGCGAACACGCAGCTGTATCTGCTGGACCGGCACGGCCAGCCGGTACCGATGGGTGCGCCGGGCGAGATCCATATCGGCGGCGCGCAGGTGGCGCGTGGCTACTTGAATCGTCCGGAGCTGACGCGCGAGCGTTTCCTCGATGATCCGTTCTCGGCACAGCCCGGCGCGCGGATGTACAAGACCGGCGATCTGGGTCGCTGGCGTCCGGACGGCACGGTGGAATACCTGGGTCGCAACGACCATCAGGTGAAGATCCGTGGTTTGCGGATCGAGCTGGGCGAAATCGAAGCGCAGTTGAGCCGTCAGCCCGGTCTCCGTGAAGTTGCGGTGTTGGCGCGTGAGGATGCGCCGGGTGAAGTGCGTCTGGTCGCGTATCTGGTCGCAGCCGATGAGACAACTGTGGAAGCGCAGGTGCTGCGCGATGCGCTGTCGCAGGTGTTGCCGGAGTACATGGTGCCGGCGGCGTATGTAGTGCTGGAAGCATTGCCGCTGACCCCGAACGGCAAGCTCGATCGTCGCGCGCTGCCTGCGCCGGATGGTGCGGCATTCGCGCAGCGTGCGTACGAAGCGCCCGAGGGCGAGATCGAGATCGCGCTGGCGCAGATCTGGAGCGAACTGCTGCGTGTGGAGAAGGTCGGTCGCCAGGACAACTTCTTCGATCTTGGCGGGCATTCGCTCATGGCCGTGCAATTGATGTCGCGGCTACGCCAACGGTTGGGACTTGAGATGGCGGTATCCAGCCTGTTCTCGAATCCCGCGTTGCAGGATTTCGCCGCCGACGCGGCGCACGCCCCGGCCAGTGCGCTGCCTGCGCTCCTGCCAAGGCAGCGATCGGAGCACCTGCCGCTGTCTTTCGCGCAGCAGCGGCTGTGGTTCATCGCGCAGATGGGGGCCGAGGCGAGCACGGCGTATCACATGCCCGGTGGCCTGCATTTGCGCGGTCCTTTGGACAAGATCGCGCTACAGGCTGCACTGGATCGCATCGTGCGGCGCCACGAAGTCCTGCGCACACACTTCATGCTGGTGGATGGCCAACCGGTGCAATGCGTCGACGAGGCTGCAAGCTTCGCCCTGGTGCACCATGATCTTGGCGGCGATGCGCTGGGTGGAGATGCTCTTGTCGGTGATGAATGGTCGACAGCAGATGCCGTCGATCATTGGCAGCGCATCGAGGCCGATGCGGCATTCGACCTTGCCAGCGGACCGCTGATCCGCGGCCGGCTGTTGCGCTTGGCCGAAGATGATCACGTGCTGCTGCTGACGATGCACCACATTGTTTTCGACGGCTGGTCGCTGGGTGTCTTGATGGGCGAGTTCGCCGAGCTGTACCGCGCCTATGCGGTACAGCGCGTCCCGGCGCAGATCGACCCGCTGCAGCCGCTGCCGGTTCAATACGCGGACTACGCCATGTGGCAGCGCGACTGGTTCGCAGGCGACGTGCAAGCGCGGCAACTGGCCTTCTGGCGCGATCAACTGGCCACTGCCCCCGCCCTGGTCGATTTGCCGACCGACAGGCCCCGTCCGCCAGTGCAGGACTACCGTGGAGAGAGTCTGTCGATTGCGTTGGATCCGCAGCTCAGCGCATCAATCAAAGCCTTGTCGCAGCGACACGGTACGACGCTGTTCATGACCTTCCTGGCGGCTTGGGGCGCGCTGGTCGCGCGCTTGGCAGATCAGGACGAGGTGGTGATCGGCACGCCGGTCGCCAACCGCACGCGTGCAGAAGTGGAGCCGTTGATCGGCTTCTTTGTCAACACGCTGGCGTTGCGGATGGATTTCAGCGATCACCCGAGTGTGTCGCAGTTGCTGGCGCAGGTACGCGACTCGGTACTGCAGGCGCAGAACCATCAGGACTTGCCGTTCGAGCAGGTGGTGGAAGCGCTCAAACCGAAGCGCACGTTGGCGCACAGCCCGATCTTCCAGCTCATGTTCACTTGGCAGAATGCCTCGGAATCGGCGTTCGAACTGGAGGGGCTGGGACTGGAAGAGTTGGCGGTCCCGCCGGCCAATGCCAAGTTCGATCTGACCTTGGAGCTGCAGGAAGCGGAGGATCGGATCGTCGGCACGCTGTGCTTCGCAACCGCGCTGTACGACCTGACGACGATGCAGCGCCATCTGGGCTATCTGGAGGCACTGCTGCGCGGCATGGTTCGCGACGACGCGCAGGCGGTCGATGCCATCGCGATCATGGACGAGGCCGAGCGGCACCAGCTGCTGACGACGTGGAACGACACCGCGCGGCCGTATCCGCAGGGCGTGTCTGTCCATGCGCTCTTCGAACGGCAAGCGGCGTTGACGCCACAGGCCGTGGCGATCGAGTACGAAGGTCATTGCCTGAGTTATCAGGCCCTCGACGAAAGCGCCAACCGTCTGGCACATCAGCTGCGTGCACTCGGCGTCGATGCCGAAGCGCGGGTAGCGCTGTATCTGCGACGCAGCCCCGATCTGGTGCTGGCCATGCTGGCCGTGCTCAAAGCCGGCGGCGCCTACGTGCCGCTGGATCCGGCGGCACCATCGGAGCGGTTGCGCGACATGCTCGGCGACTGCGCGCCGCGAGTGGTGCTGACCCAGACAGCTCTGGCTGCAGGCATGGCTGCATTGGGCGAATGGACCATTCTTGAGATGGACGCAGCGCAGCGCCCGTGGGATGCGCTGCCGTCGACGGCCATGCCCTTCGATGAGGTGAGCCTGGATCCGGGTCAATTGGCCTACGTGATCTACACCTCCGGTTCGACCGGTCGCCCGAACGGGGTGATGGTGGAGCACCGGCATCTGGCCAACCTGATCGGTTGGCACAGCGAGACATTCCCGTTGTCGCCGGGCGAGCGCAGCTCGTGTACGGCGGGCGTGGCGTTCGA
>JBGSID010000043.1:0-15948 GCA_041751895.1 Lysobacteraceae bacterium
GTTGCGCGTGTTGCGGCTGCGTTCGGCGATGCGTGCGGTGACGCGCTCGGTGACGGGATGAAGACTCATGATGTGCGCCGCCTGGTGGGTGTACGTGAGTGCCTGATGCTGTCGTTGATTTTGCTCGTCATCCCCGCGAAGGCGGGGATCCATGCCTTTGATCTTTCCGCAATCGTCATGTTTGCCTTGTTACTTCGGACAGGACAGGCATGGATCCCCGCCTTCGCGGGGATGACGATCGGAGGGGAAGCAAAGTGGATTTGCCCCCGGGGCGATTCGAGCGACGGGATACGGGCCGCACACATCACGGACTCCAATGCAGATGCACGACTATGTCGGCATCATGTAGCAATGCGGAAATTGGGGCTCGCAGCGGGTCATAGGTCGCCTGCGCGGCGCGGACCACCTCGCGTTTGTGCGGGCCGGTCACTACCAGATGCACGTTGCGCGCGCGCAACAGGCGGGCGAGGCCGAGAGTGATGCGCGGGAACGGTGCTTCTGGTGGCAGTGGGTTGGGTACCAGCAGGAACGCATCCTCGGTCGCGTCCTTCGCCATCGCGTCGGGTAGCGCAGCGGCGCCGGGGAACAGCGAGGCAGTGTGCGCGTCTTCGCCCATGCCGAGAATCACCGCGTCGAAGGCGTCCTCGTGCGCGGCGAGCATGCGGCGTGCGTGCGCGAGCGAAGCGTCAGGATCGCCGTCGTCGACGGTCAACGATTCGATCCGCAGATGCGTGGCGTCGATGAACGCATCGCGCAGCGCAGCGACATTGCTGGCGGGATGGTTGTGCGCGACGCAGCGGTCATCGCCGGGCATGATCACGACATGCGCCCAATCGAGCGGCTGCGATGCGAACGCGCGATAGATCGGGAGCGGCGTGCGTCCACCGGCCAGTGCGAACAGCGCATGGCCGCGTTGCGTCAGGGCTTCCGCACAGCACTGCTGCAGCTGTGCGGAGAGTGCGGCGACCAGCGCAGTGCTGTCGGCGTAATCGTGTTCGATCCAGGCCATGGCAGTCTGCTTACTCCCGCCAGCTGTGGTTATGACGGATGGTCATCGCGACCGCATCGTTCGGGCCCCAGGTGCCGGCGGCATACGATTTCGGTGGGCTGCCGATGTGTTTCCAGCCATCGAGGATCGCGTCGACCCACTGCCATGCCGCTTCGGTTTCGTCGCGACGGACGAACAGCGTGCCGTTGCCTTCGATCGCATCCAGGTACAGGCGTTCGTACGCGAGCCGGCGGCGTTCGTGGGCGAAACGTTCGTCCAGATCCAGATCCAGCGAGACCTGCGAAAGACGCAGTCCGTTCCTGTCCAGGCCCGGCGTCTTGTGCATCAGCTGCAGTTCGATGCGTTCTTCCGGTTGCAGGCGGATGATCAGCGCATTCGGATGACTGGCTGCGCCGCCGCTGGCGAAGATCGAATGCGGTACTTCGCGGAATTGCAGGTAGATCTCGGTACAGCGATTGGGCATGCGCTTGCCGGTGCGCAGATAGAACGGCACGCCCTTCCAGCGCCAGTTGTCGATATGCGCGCGCAATGCGACGAAGGTTTCGGTGCGGCTGTCGCGGCCGAGTTCTTCCAGATAGCCCGGTACGGCCTTGCCGCCGATCGCGCCGGAGGTGTACTGGCCGGCGACGGTTTCAATGGCGACTTCATTGCGACCGATGGGCCGCAGTGAGCGCAGCACTTTGATCTTCTCGTTGCGCACTGCAGTGGGTTCGAACTGCGACGGCGGCTCCATCGCGGTCAGACATACGAGCTGCAGCAGATGGTTCTGCAGCATGTCGCGCATCGCGCCGGAGTGGTCGTAGTAATCGCCGCGGCCCTCGACACCGACGGTCTCGGCAACGGTGATCTGCACCTGTTCGATATGTCGTGCGTTCCACAGCGGTTCGAACAGCGCATTGCCGAAGCGCAGCGCCAACAGGTTCTGCACGCCTTCCTTGCCCAGGTAATGATCGACGCGATAGACGCGGTCTTCGTCGAAACTGCGGGTGACGCCGTCGTTGATCGCGATGGCTTCGGCCAGATCGTGACCGATCGGCTTTTCCAGCATCACCCGGGTGCCGGCGCCTGTCAGGCCGTGCCGGGCAAGTGCGGCGCAGGCTTGTTCGTAGAACTTCGGCGAGGTGCTGAGGTGATAGACGATGTCGCCATTGCGCAGGCTCTGGATGCGTTCGGCCAGCGCCTGCATCGACGTGTCGTTGTCGAGCGATGCCGGTTGGTAATGCACACGGGCGAGCAGCGCCTGCAGCGTGCTGTCCTTGAGTTGTTCGGCGGGTACGAAGCGCGCGATCGCATCGGCGACCGATGTGCGGAAGGCCTCGTCGTCGAGTGCACTGCGGGCGGTGCCGAGAATGCGCATGTCGGCTGGCAGCAGACCATCGCTTTCCAGTCCGTACAGTGATGGCAACAACATGCGCTGGGCGAGATCGCCGGTGGCGCCGAAGATGGTCAGCAGCGAAGCGGGTGATGTGGACACAGCCGATTCCGTCGTGAGGAACATACAAGCGTAATCCGGAAGCATGACCAACCGCCATGCATACGATTGCACAGGCGTTCCGGCAAGGGATGGAAGTCCCGGGGAACATCATGCGGAACGCTTCCAATGGCGTTCCGCTGCGCTTGCCGGCGATACCGCAGGCTTCCATCGCACAAACGGCCCGGAAGCCGGGCCGTTTGTGCGACATGAAGCGCCGACGCGTGGTTCCGGTCAGAAGCCGTATCCGAAGTTCACGCCGATGGTGCGCGGCGGCAGATATTGCGAGGTGTAGATGAATTGGCCGCCAGCGATCGAAGTGCGTCCGGCATTGGTGCGCACCTTGCCATCGCTGATGTTGTCGACGTACAGGTCCATCCACCATTTGCTTTGTGGCGCTTCGTAACGCAGGTTGAAGTCGCCGCGTCCGTAGCTGTCCTGCTTGTCGCCATCGCCGAGATTGAACGGGCTGAGCCAGCTTTCGGTCTCGTAGTGCGCGCTGATCCGTGGCGTGAGCCGACCGCCGTTGCCGAGGTCGAAATCATGCTCGTAGATCACGTTGAACTGGGCATCCGGCGCGTGCGCCAGTTCGTTGCCGGACACGTCCAGGCAGTTGCCGATGCCGGATGCCGGCGGACATGCGGGCAGGCCCTGGTAATCGTTGCTGCCGGCGTAGAGCAGCGTGCCGAGCTTCTTCTTGGTCAGGATCGACATCGCGATCTGCACACGGTCGTTGTCGGTCAGGCGCGCGTTGAGCTCGGATTCGAAGCCCATGACCTTGGTGCTGCCCTCGACATTCGAGAAGCCCAGTCCACGGCTGCCGTCGACGAAACTGATCGGTGCAGCGAGCTGGAAGTCCTTGAAATCCTGGTAATACAGCGCGTTGTTCCAGGTGATGCGGCCGTCGCGGAAGCTGTTCTTGGTGCCGATTTCGTAGTTGGTCAGCGATTCGTGCTTGTACGGCACGCCACCGTCCTGCAGGCCACCGGATTTGTAACCGGTGGAGACCGACCCGTAGATCAGGAATTTCTCGGTGATATCGCCGTCGGCGCGCAACAGCCAGGTGGTCTGGTTGTGGCTGTAATTGCCGTCGTTGACGCCCGCGATGCCGAACCCGAAGCCGGTGCCCGCGCTTGGAGTGGTGCCCGGTGAGATCGGCACCTGCGGCACTGCCGGGTTGTACTGCCAGCCCCAGCCGCGACCGCCTTCGTTTTCCTTGTGGTCGTGGGTGTAGCGCAGGCCACCGGTGAGGCGGAAATCGTCATTGATGTTCCAGGTGGCCTGGCCGAACGCGGCGCTGGATTGCACGGTTTCCTTGGGCTGGATGAAGGAACCCTGCCAGCCGACGGTGCCCTGCTGGGTGCCGTTGAAGATCGGAATGTCGAAACGGATTTCGTTGTCTTCGGCGGCGTAGTACAGGCCGAGGATCCAGTCGACGGTGTGCTCGCCGGCGGATTTGAGGTTGAGCTCGTGGCTGTGCGAGAAGTAGTTCGAGTAATTGGTACGGTCCTGCTGATGCGTGGCGCCGGTGGCGAAACTGGTCGGCACCAGAACGCCGCCATCCTGGTCGTAATCGCTCGAACCGTTGAAATCGCTGATGCCGGCGACATAGCTGAGGGTCAGCGCATCGTTGATGTCGTAGTCGACACGGCTGCGCAGGCTGAGCGAGTCGCGTTCGAGGAACGGCGCGGTGTCGATCAGCGCCGACCAGAACGGCTGGCCTGCGCGAGGCGTCTGCATCAGATTCGCGCTGGGCGTGCCGCGATCACGGAAGTATTCCAGCGACAGATTCCAGCTCAGTGCGTCGCTGGGCTGCCACAGGCTGCTCACCCGGATCGCCGACTGGTTCTGTGCGTTGTATTTGTCGCCACCGGTCGTGAACAGGTTGGGATTGATCGCCTGGAACGTCGCGAGGGTGCCGCCGCCAGCGATATAGGCTGCCTGCTGATCGGCCAATGACGGGATCTGCCCGATCGGATCCTGATAATCGACATAGCCGTCGTGTTGTTCGTGCGCGAATGCCAGACGCAAGGCCCAGTGATCGTTCATCGGCAGATTCACCGCCGCGCGTGCGCCGAGGCGGTCGTATTCGCCCATGCCGAACTGCAGCGTGCCGAAGCTCTCGCCCAGCACCGGCTTTGCCGTCTGCATATTGACCGCGCCGACCGTGGAGTTGCGGCCCCATAGCGTGCCCTGCGGCCCGCGCAGCACTTCAACTGCCTGCAGATCCAACAGCAGCGCCGCCGCACCTTCCGCACGCGGGGTGTAGACGCCATCGACGAACAGCGCGACTTCAGGGTCGGCGTATTCGGTCTTGGCGCTGTCGTTGCCGATGCCGCGCAGGGTCATCGTGATCACGCCGTGATCGCCCTGAGTGGTGGCCTGGAAGCCCGGCACCAGCGCGGTGATGTCCTGCACGGTCATCACCCGCTCCTTGTCGAGCGTTTCGGCGCTGATGGCGGAGATCGCTATCGGCGTGCGCTGCAGCGGCGTGCTGCGTTTGGTCGCGGTGACGACGATTTCGTCGAGTTGGGTCTTGTCTTGTGCGGCAGCAGGTGCCGTGTCCTGCGCGGCGGCATGGCCTGTCGCGAGGACGGCGATGATGGTCGCGTAAAGCTTCGAATACCGGTACTTCATCTAGCGGGTCCTCCCCAGGAATGAGTGTCGCGCGGTGTGGGGCCGAAGATTCCCTGGCCCCGGCGGCGGAGACTGCGCGCAGGATGGCAGCGCTGTCAACGACTTTATGACAGCGCAGTCATTTCTCGCTATATTGTGCTTGAAAACAGCCATTTTCTGCTGCATTGCAACATATATTTGCGGGGAATCGAGATGCCGCCACTGCGCAGAATCCTGATCGTCGGCGGCGGCACGGCCGGTTGGCTGAGTGCCTGTTATCTGGCGAAACTGCTCAACACGCGCGCGCCCGGCGCGATCGAAATCGAACTCGTCGAATCGTCCGAGATTCCAGCAATCGGTGTCGGCGAAGGTACCTTCCCATCGATTCGCGGCACGCTGTCGGCCATCGGCATCGACGAAGCGCGTTTCCTGCGCGAATGCAGCGCAACTTTCAAGCAGGGCATCCGCTTCGTCGATTGGGTTCGGCCTCCGGGCAGCGCGGGCGCGGATCACTATTTCCATCCCTTCAATCTACCGAGCCAACGCGGCGGCGCACCGGAACTGCTGCCGTACTGGTTGCTGGGCGCGGGCGGGCAGAACACGTCGTTCGCCGAAGCGGTGACCATGCAGAAGCGCGTCGCCGATGCGGGACGCGCGCCGAAAAAACGTGGCGATACCGATTATCAGGGGCGGATGAACTATGCCTATCACTTCGATGCCGGCCGCTTCGCCGCATTGCTGGCCGACCATGGGCAGACGCTCGGCGTGCGCCGTCGTGTCGCCACGGTCGAACGCGTCGAACTGGACGATATCGGCGCGATCGCGGGCGTGGTGACGGCTGAGGGCGAGACGCTCACTGCCGATCTCTACATCGATTGCACCGGATTCCGCGCCGCATTGATCGGCGAGGCGTTGGGTGAGCCCTTTCATGACATCCGCGACATCCTGTTCGTCGACCGCGCGCTTGCGCTGCAGGTCCCGTACGAACGCGCGGACACGCCGCTGCCGTCGTACACCATCTCCACCGCGCATGAAGCCGGTTGGACCTGGGACATCGCGCTGCAGCAGCGTCGCGGTGTGGGCTATGTCTATTCCAGCCGACACACCGACGATGCCGCCGCCGAAGCCGTATTGCGGCGATATGTGGGCGCGCAGGCGGATGCGATGACACCCCGGCTGTTGAAGTTCGAATCCGGTTATCGACCGGTGCAGTGGAAGCACAATTGCGTCGCGATCGGATTGTCTGCAGGATTCCTTGAGCCGCTGGAATCCACCGGTATCGGGCTGATCGAGATCGCGACGTATCTGGTCGCGCATCTGTTGCCGAGCGATGGCGACATGTCGAAGGTGTCCGCGCGTTTCAATACGGCGATGTACAGCCGTTACGAACGCATCATCGATTTCATCAAGCTGCACTATTGTCTGACCCGACGTGCCGACACGGCGTTCTGGCGCGACAACGCTGATCCCGCAAGTGTGCCGGAGTCCTTGCGTGGTCTGTTGGCGACATGGCGTTGCCGGCCGCCGCATCGGCTCGATTTCACGACCGATCTCGAAATGTTCATGCCGGCGAGTTGGCAGTTCATCCTGTACGGCATGGAGTTCGACACTGATCTCTCGCCGATGCGCGCGGCACACGCACGCAGCGATGAAGCGCGCCGGGAATTCGACATGATCCGTACTGTCGCCGCGCATGCCGCCGCCGATCTGCCGCCGCATCGCGCATTGCTTGATGAACTGTGCGCGCCGAAGACGACGCGGATGCCGGCGATGTCTTCGGTCGTCTGATCAACAGCGACATCGTCGCTATGTGACAGGCGATTCAATCGATGGGATGAGGAAAGGCATGGGAAAACCGACAGGTGGCGCAACCAGGATCGAAGATGTCGCACGTGCCGCCGGCGTGTCGATGAAAACGGTATCCCGGGTCTTCAATCACGAGCCGAACGTGCGCCCGGAGACCCGCGCGCGGGTCGAAACGGCTGCGAAAGCGATGAACTATCGTCCGAATCCATCGGCACGCAGCCTCGCCGGGAGCCGTTCATATCTGCTATCGCTGATTTACGACAATCCATCCGCCAGCTACGTGGTGGAAGTGATGAGCGGCGTGCTCGACGCGTGCGAGGCCGCGCACTACAGCATGATGATGCGGCCGCTGGAACTCGCGGATCGCCAGCACATCGAGATCGTCGTCGAGTCGGTGGCGCAGTACGCGCCCGACGGATTGATCCTGACGCCGCCGCTCAGCGATGACGAAGCGCTACTGGCGCGTCTCGATGCGCTCAACGTGCGCTACGCCAGAATTTCGCCGAAGACGTCGCCGGACACGCAGCATGCGCGGATCGGCGCCCGCCTCGACGAGCGCGATGCCGTGCGCGGAATGATGGCGCACATCGTCGCGCTGGGACATCGTCGCATCGCACACATCAAGGGGCATCGCGAACACGGCGCCGCCGAGTGGCGGCTTGCGGGGTACAAGGACGGACTGCGTGCGGCCGGTATCGCCTATGACCGGACATTGGTGCTGCCGGGCGAGTTCTCGTTCGAATCCGGCGTCTCTGCTGCCGAACGACTGCTCGCGCTCGACCATCCGCCGACCGCGATCTTCGCGGCCAACGACGACACTGCCGCCGGCGTGATGCACGCGGCTGGCGTGCGCGGGCTGCGGATCCCCGACGATCTGTCGGTCTTCGGTTTCGATGATCTGCCGATGGCGCGGCAGCTGTGGCCGCCGCTGACCACAGTGCGGCAACCCAGTCGCGACATGGGCCGCATCGCCGCAGAGCAACTGCTGTTGTCGATCCGGGACCCCGCCGCCGCGGGCATGGTGGAGGTGCCGTACCAGCTTCAGCTGCGCGAATCGACTGGACCCGTGCCGGCAGGGAGGACAGAACCCGCAGCACCATGACAGCGCGGTCAACCGATGGGCCGGGGTGTATCATCCCGGGCAGAGCGACACGGGGTGACCGATGAGTTCCGGAGTCAGAATCGAAGAGGTCGCCCGCGCTGCGGGCGTCTCCATGAAAACCGTGTCGCGGGTCTTCAACAACGAACCCAACGTCCGTCCGGAAACCCGGGCGAAGGTCGAGGCCGCCGCGAAGGCGCTCAACTATCGGCCCAACCCGTCGGCGCGCAGCCTCGCTGGGAATCGGTCGTATCTGATCGCACTGGTCTACGACAATCCGCCCGGCAACTACATCATGGAAGTCATGTCCGGCGTGCTGCAGGCCTGCGAGGCCGCGCACTACAGCATGATGATGCGGCCGGTAGATTACGACAGCCAACGGCATGTCGAAGTCGTCGCCGAATGCGTCGGCCAATACGCGCCGGATGGTCTGATCTTGGTGCCGCCGCTGACCGATGACGAAGCCTTGCTGCAACGCCTCGGTACATTCGGCACGCGGTTGGCGTCGATCTCGCCGATGGATCAGGAGGCGCGCATCGGCGCCCGGCTGGACGAACGCAGCGCAGTGCGCGAGCTGATGGCGCATCTCACCGCGTTCGGCCATCGCCGCATCGCACATGTGAAGGGCCGGCGCGATCACGGCGCGACCGAATGGCGTTTCGCGGGCTACAAGGACGGGCTGAAAGCCGCCGGTCTCGACTACGACAAGACGCTGGTGATGGCCGGCGAGTTTTCGTTCGAATCCGGCGTGGCTGCCGCCGAAAAACTGCTGTCGCTGGACGATCCGCCGACTGCGATTTTCGCCGCCAATGACGACACTGCCGCAGGTGTGATGCACGTCGCCGCCGAACGCGGCCTGCGCATTCCGCAGGATCTGTCAGTTTGCGGTTTCGACGATCAGCCGATGGCGCGCCAGATCTGGCCGTCGCTCACGACAGTGCGCCAATCGAGCAGCGAGATGGGCCGGATCGCGGCGGAACAACTGTTGTTGTCGTTGCGCGACCCAAGCGCGGCCGCGATGGTGTTGGTGCCGTATCAGCTGCAGCTGCGCGCGTCGACCGGTCCAGCGCCGGATCGCTGACGCACGCGTAGCATTCTGTCTTCAAACATTCGTCTGCGCCATCCCACAGACAATCCAATACCTTCGCATGCTCTTGTAGGAGCGACGCAAGTCGCGACAGCCTTCGGAAAAACTCACCGATAGCCATCGCGACTTGCGTCGCTCCTACAAGAGCCAAGGTGGGCCTAGACGTACCTTATATCGTTCAAAAAATCACCAGAACGCAGCGTACAGCGCGACCAGGATCCCGATCACGCCGACCGCGCCGAAATTGAATGTGCCGCTAGTGGCGTAGCTCACGTCGTCGGTGCGGATACGGTTGGGATCGGAACTCGCGCGCAAGGTCAGCGACACGATCACCGCCAGGACCAGCGCCAGCAGGAACACCAGACCGACGCGGTCCATGAACGGCAGTTCCGGCCACGCCAGCTTCAGCGCGATCGACAGCGCGAACGAACCAACCGCCGCCGCAATCGCACCGGCTTCGTTGGCGCGTTTCCAGAACAGGCCGAGCATGAAAATCACGACAATGCCCGGCGTGAAGAAGCCGGTGTACTCCTGGATGTACTGGAAGCCCTGATCGAAGCTGCCCAGCAGCGGCTTTGCGGTGAGCACGGCCAGGACGATCGCTACCGACGCGGCGATGCGGCCAACCCGCACCAGATGCGCTTCATCGCGCGAGGTGTGGGCGCGCTTGGCGTAGAAATCGAGGGTGAAGATCGTCGAGACCGAATTGATCTTCGAGGCCAGCGACGCCACGATCGCCGCGATCAGCGCCGCGAACACCAGGCCGAGCACGCCGGTGGGCAACAGCGACATCATTTTCGGATAGGCCTGATCGGGCTTTTCGATATCGGTCACCAGCATCAGTGCGGCGATCCCCGGCAACACCACGATCACCGGCATCAAAAGTTTCAGGAACGCAGCGAACACCACGCCCTTCTGGGCTTCGCGGATGTCTTTCGCCGCCAGCGCGCGCTGGATGATGTACTGGTTGAAGCCCCAGTAGCTGACATTCATGATCCACATGCCGCCGATCAGCACGCTGAGGCCCGGCAGATCCTTGTAGAACGGATTGTCGCGCGACAGGATCATGTGGAAATGATCCGGATGCGCGGCCATCAGCGCATGGAATCCGCCGACCACGCCGGCATCACCGCCGATCCGGCTCAGTGAAATCCCGACGATCAGCAAGCCGCCCAGCACGAGCAGAGACACCTGCACGATGTCGGTGAGCGCGACTGCTTTCAGTCCGCCGTAGAGTTGATAGAGCAGCGCGAAACCGCCGAGCAGTGCGAGCGCGGCGAACTGGTCGATGCCGGTGACCTGGGTCACTGCGATCGAACCCAGCCAGAGAATCGACGTCAGGTTCACGAACACGTACAGGCCCAGCCAGAACACCGCCATGATCGTGCGGATGTTCGGGCCGTAGCGTTCTTCGAGGAACTGCGGCATCGTGTAGATGCCGTTGCGCAGGAACACCGGCAGGAAGAACTTGCCGACGATCAGCAGGGTCAGCGCCGCCATCCATTCGTAGGACGCGATGGCGAGCCCGAGCGCGTAGCCCGAGCCGGACATGCCGATGATCTGCTCGGCGGAAATGTTCGCCGCGATCAGCGAGGCGCCGATCGCCCACCACGGCAGTGATTTGCTGGCGAGGAAGTAATCCTTGGCGTCTTTCTGGTGCCCGGCTTTTTCGCGGGACACCCATTGCGCCAGCACGAAGATGCCGACCAGATAGGTCAGCACGATCACCGTATCGATCGTTGAAAGTGTCACGGTCCCTCCCGGGCGGTCGCCGTCTGCGCGGCTCTGTGGTTGGTTGGAATGGTGCCGCTGCGCGGCTGTTGTTGTGCGTGTCTTATCGGGTGTCGCAGTTCAACGTGTGATCGGGATTGGTGCCGAGTTCCACCCGCGACAGCCCGAGTGCCAAGCGGCCTGCGGTTTCGATCCGCAGCGGGCGATCGATCCTGTGCATGTCCGCGCCGGCGGCCTGCAGGCACTTCAGCGGCACGCCGACGCGCAGCCATGTGCCGGTCGGCAGCGCCGCGAGATCCGTGTCGATCCGCACGCGGCCTTCGCAGCCTTCGCCGCAGCCCATGTCGAACCAGACCGGTGCATCCGGGAGCCCCCGCAATTGCAGCGTCATTACCAATAACACGTCACCGTTGGTCTCACGGCTCAGGTCGACGCTTGTAAACGTATTCAAGGCGACCGCCGCTTTGCCGCCGCCGCGCCACTCCAGCAGGCGGGCATCTTCCTGTGCGCGGTAGTCGATCGAGCGCAGTGCGATGCTGCCATCGGCGCTGGCGGAGGTGGACGCAGCCACCACCGTGGCCGTACCGTCCGCACCGATCAGCGACAGCCGGGATCCGGTGACCGCTGCGCCTCGCGAGAGGTATAGACCGTCCGGAACGAGGCCACCGGCGATGCCGGAGTCCTCGGACAGTGCCGGGAGGTCGCCGGCATCGGCATAACGCAGGCCATCGCCCAGCGCGAACTGCGGGTCGTAGCGCGGATCGCCGGCATTGAGCGGTGTCTGCACGGCGGTGCGTGGCCATGAGAAGGACAGGCGGCCCATGAAATCATGGGCGATGCGGCCATCGGGCTTGCGCAGCAGCACATCGGCGACGCCGCCGCCTTCGGAGCCGGGCAGCCAGGCGGCGACGAAAGCATCGGACGCGTTGATCTCGCGATTCATCCACATCGGGCGGCCGGAGAGAAACACCGACACCACCGGAATGCCGTCGGCCTTGAGCCGCTGGATCAGGGCAAGATCGGCATCGTCGCCGGCCTTGTAGGCAAGCGTGCGGACGTCGCCCTGGAATTCCGCGTAGGGTTCTTCGCCGAACACGACGATCGCGACATCGGGTTTGTCTGCAGGCTTGTCGCCGTACTGGCCGTTCGGTGACAGCGTGGCATGGCCGCCAGCCGCTTCGATCTGCGCGCGCAAGCCGCTCCAGATCGAGGTCGCGCCGGGAAAATCCGTCGCCCGCGTGCCGGTGCCTTGCCACGTCAGTGTCCAGCCACCGGACTGTTTGGCGAGGTTGTCGGCGCCATCGCCGGCCACCAGCACGTTCGACTGCGGACGCAGCGGCAGCAATCGGCCGTTGTTCTTCAACAGCACCAGCGACTCGCGCACCGCCTGCCGCGCGAGCGCGCGATGTTGCGGATGACCGACGAGATCACCGCGTTGGCCGAGCGGGCGCTGCGACGGCAGTCCGGCGTCGAACAATCCGGCCTGCAGTTTCACGCGCAGGATGCGCGTCACCGCTTCGTCGAGCCGCGCCATCGTGATGCGTCCGGCGCGCACGTCTTCGACGGTGTTGGTGTAGTACCCACGCCAGGTGTCCGGCGCCATCACCATGTCGATGCCGGCGTTGACTGCAGCGGGGCAGCGCTCGTTGCTGCAACCGGGCAATTGCCCGTGCGCGTTCCAGTCGCTGACGACGAAACCATTGAAATGCATGCGTCCGCGCAGCACGCCTTCGAGCAGGTCGCGGTTGCCGTGCAGCTTGCCGCCGTTCCAACTGGAGAACGAGGCCATCACCGCCTGCACGCCCGAAGCGATGGCCGGGGGATAGCCGGCGCCGTGGATGTCGCGGAGTTCGGCTTCGCTGATCCGCGCATCGCCCTGATCACGGCCTTCGTCGGTGCCGCCATCGCCGATGAAATGTTTCGCGGTCGCCATGACCCTGTCGGGTCCGAGAAAGCCGCGCGTACCGGGTTTGCCCTGGAAGCCTTCGACAATCGGCGCGGAATAACTCGCCACGAGCTTCGGGTCTTCCGAGAAACCTTCGTAACTGCGGCCCCAGCGTTCATCGCGCGGGACCGCGAGCGTAGGCGCGAACGTCCAGTCGAACCCGGTGGCACGCAGTTCTTTCGCGGTCGCCGCCGCGATCTGCCCGACCAGCGCCGGATCGCGCATCGCGCCCAGACCGATGTTGTGCGGATACAGCGTCGCACCGATCACGTTGTTGTGGCCGTGCACCGCATCGATACCGAACAGCGCCGGGATGCCCTGGCCGCCATCGCTGCGATCGGTGGATGCGCGATGGAAGGCGTCGGCCAGGGCCAGCCATTCGCTGGCGTCGGCATAGGGTTTGCCGTTGGGTCCGGAGTTGCCGCCGGCGAGGATCGAGCCCAGGTGATAGCGCCGCATCTCGTCGGGCGTGATGCTGTTGATGTCGGCCTGCACGGTCTGCGCGACTTTCTCTTCCAGCGTCATGGCGTCGAGCAGGGTGCGGATCCGGCGTTCGATCGCGGGATCGGTCTTCAGCGGCCAGCGCACTGCGGGCCATTGTTCGGGATGTACTGCCGTTGCCGGAGACGCCGTGTCGGCGGAAGGGTCGGCGGAGTCCACGGTCGCGGGAGAGTGCGCGGCCGTGGCGCCGCCGACGGTCTGCATCACCAGCAATGCGGCCACGGCAAGTGGACGGAACCGGTATTGCCGCTGGCGTTCCGGGAGGGGGCGGTTGCCTGGGCGGGCATGTCCATTCATCGGTTCCGTATCGTTGCTGCGCGTCTGCACGCGTACCCCCATCACTCATCGTCGTCCACGGGATCCTGTGGACCGGATGCGGATGGGGTGTACTCCCCGTGACCGCGGGGAGAGTTCTAGACCTTGTTGACAGCGTTGTCAACGGACGGGGCGGTCATGGCATTCATGCTGCAAAGCGGCATTTTCAAAAAATTTGGAGTCTGGCGCGGGCGGTTGTGGGCGGTTTGCACCGCTGGCCCACCGGGTTCACCGCAGGGTTCAGGTAGGGATGTGCAGCGCCGCGCGCGCGGGTAGTGACCAGTCGATCGGGCCATGCCCGTTTCGGGTCAGATACTGGTTGGTCGCGGAAAAGTGCCCGCAACCCATGAAGCCGCGATGCGCCGAGAGCGGCGAAGGATGTGGGGCCTTCAACACACGATGCCGCTGGGGATCGATCACCTTGCCCTTGGCCTGCGCGTAGCTGCCCCAGAGCAGGAACACCAGACCCTCGCGCTCACGATTGAGGACATCGACGACGTGGTCGGTGAAGCCTTCCCAGCCTTTGCCCTGATGTGCGCCGGCGCGGCCTTCCTCCACGGTCAGCACCGAATTGAGTAGCAGTACGCCGCGTTCGGCCCACGGCAGCAGGCAGCCGTGATCGGGTCGGCTGATACCGAGGTCGCGCTGGATTTCCTTGAAGATGTTGTCCAGCGATGGCGGCACCGGCACGCCCGGTTGCACCGAGAAGCACAGTCCATGGGCCTGACCGGCGCCGTGGTACGGATCCTGCCCCAGCACCACGACTTTGACCTTGTCGAACGGCGTGGCGTCGAATGCGGAAAAGATCTGCGAACCCGGCGGGTAGATGTGCGTGCCCTGGGCCTTGCGCTGGCGGAGGAAAGCACCGAGCGCGCCCATGTCCTCGCGCTGCAGGTAGTCGCCGATGTGCGACTTCCAGGACGGTTCGAGTTTGACGCGGTCGTCGGCCATGACGTGGTGAGTGCGTGCGGAGGTCGGCAATTAACCGATCGGCGCCCGTTCCGTCAGCCGCGCCATCCGCAGCTGGAACATGGTCTTGGTGATCAGCATGCGTTCTTCGATCGGCTTGAGCACCAGATCGTTCGCGCCTTCACGCAGCAGGTTGGACTGCTTGTCGCGGTTGCCGTCGCCGGTCATGACCAGCACCGGCAAGCGGCGCTTGCCGTAGCCGAAATCGTTGCGCACTGCGCGCAGCAGATCGAGGCCGCTGACTTCGCCGTCCAAGGTCACGTCGGTCAGCAGCAGATCCGCGCCGACATCCTCCAGCCCGCGATGCTCGTTGAGATAACTCAACGCGTCGTCGCCACGGCTCATGTGGATCACGGTGATGTCGTGCGCCTGCAGCATGCGGCGGGTGGCCACGGCCACGGTGATGCTGTCTTCGACATACAACACCCGGATATCCGGGATCGGTTCCGGCTGCACATAGCCACGGATGAAGGCCGCCAGTGCGGCATAACCGTCGGCTTTGTCGAAATAGTCGGTGATGTCTTCAGTGAATCGCCGCGCTTCGAGATGGTTGCGGGCGTCGCCCGAGACCACGATCACGGGGACATAGCGCTGCTCGGCAGTGGTGCGAACCTGACGCGCGACCTGCAGGCCGTCGCCATCCATCAGCACCAGCGAGGTGGTCACCAAGTCGACCGGACCCTCGGCCAATGCCTCCTTGGCCTCGGCAAGACCCGCGCAACCGATCACTTCCACGCCCGGCAGATCGCGCTGGAGCATGTCTCCGATGAGTCTGCGGACCATTTTCGAGCCGTCGACCACCATCACCCGTGGGGTATCGGTGGTCAGATGACGGACGTCGTGTGCAGCCATAGGTCGGATTCGGTCGCTTCGGTGATGGGTAGGGGCTTGCAGATAGGGAGTCGACGGCGGCGCAACAGTGCGCCAGCGCATTGTCGGCGGCCGTGCCGGAACGCATTCGCGTTCCGGCGCACCCCCCAACGGTCGCGTCAGGCCTTAGTTTGACGTAGAAAATGCCCGGTGACCACGCCAGCGCCAAGCCAGCCGAGCGTTGCCGCCACGACCAGCACCGCGACAGCATGCAACGGATCCACGCCGGAAAACGCGAAATGGCTGCCATAACTGTCCGCCAGCGCCCGCAATGGCTGACGCAGCGCGAATTCTGCCGCCGTGAGCAAACCCAGCGCCAATGCGCCAGCGGCGAGGCCGTAACAGGCGCCGAGATAGAGGAAGGGGCGGCGGATGAAGCCGTCGGTGGCGCCAAGCGACTGCAGCACGGCGATCTCTTCGCGCCGCGACTGGATGTCCAGACGTACGGTGTTGCCGACCACCAGCAGCGCACCCAGACCAAGCAGCGTGGCCAGCACCCAGACCACGCGCTCGCCGAAGCCGAGCCAGC
>JBGSID010000044.1:0-18075 GCA_041751895.1 Lysobacteraceae bacterium
ACAGGCGCTGACGCGCGACCAGCTGATGAGCGCCGCGCGCGGTCGAGAACACGACGCCTTTGATCGCAGCATGGATGTGATGATCAGCCGTCTGCGCAAGCTGGTCGAAGATGACCCGAAACAGCCGCGCTGGCTGCAGACGGTGTGGGGCACCGGCTACGTGTTCGTGCCGGATGGAGACGCATGATGCTGCGCCGACTGCACACGCGCCTGTTGTTGTTGTTGGCCGCAGTCGTGATGGCGGCAATCGTTGCCGCAGCGGCTGCATTTGGGGTGGCTACCCGCGACAGCAGCGCCGAGCGGATCACGCGCGCGCTGCATGCGCAGGTGGTCGCTGCAGATGCGTTGCTGGCGTTGCAGGATCGCGATGTGGCGATGTCCGGCCTGCGCGATCTCGATATTGTCTGGGCGCCGGAAGTGCCATCAGGCGAGCGACCGGGCCTGCTGCTGTTGCGACGCGTGGAAGCGAGGATCGGCGCGCGGCTGCCCGGACGCGCGCTCACGCTCTCGGGGTCACCCGCACAGGTGTGGGTGCAGGCGCAGCCACCGGAGCAGGGTTGGATCGGGATTCCAGTGCTGGGCGAGGCTGAGCCGCTCAAGCGCGGATTGATCTCGGCGCTGATCCTGATCGGAGTCCTGGTGTTGTTTGCGGCGGGGTTGTTCGCGAGAAGCCTGACCCGTCCGCTGCGGCAATTGGCCGAGGCCGCGCCGGGTATCGTTGCCGGTGAAGCCCCACCGCGACCACCGCGCTTCGCCAGCGAGGAGATTCTTGAACTCCAGCAGGCGCTGGCCGATGCCGCCGAGCACACTCATGCCGTGGCGCGCGATCGCGAGCTGATGCTTGCCGGAATTTCGCACGACATGCGCACACCCTTGGCGCGGTTGCGCTACGCGCTGGCGTTGGACGAAGGCGGTGCCGACCCGGAATCGCGCGCCGGCATGGAGCGCGATATCGATGAGCTCGACGGGATCGTCGGCCAGTTCATCGATTACGTTCGTGATGGTCGTGACGAACCGGCCAGCCGCATCGACCTGGTGGCGATGCTGGAATCGCTTGCTGCGGACGAGACCCGGCACGGGCGTGCATGGCGATTGGCGTTACCCGCAGCAGCGGTGATCGTGGGCCGTCCATTGGCGCTGCGCCGCGCGCTGGTCAATCTTTTCGACAATGCCGCACGGCACGGCATCGCGCCATTCGAGGCGTCGCTCACGGCTGGCGACGGCGAATGGCGGATCACGGTCAGTGACCACGGGCAGGGCGTGGCGGCAGCGGTATTACCGGATCTGGGCCGGCCGTTTCATCGCGTCGACCGTGCCCGTGGCACATCCGGCAGCGGTCTGGGCCTCGCCAACGTGGCCCGGGTCGCCGCGTTGCATGGTGGCCGGCTGACGTTGCGCAATCGCGATGGCGGCGGATTCGAAGCCCTGCTGGACCTGTCTGCCGGCGCCGATTGACTCGTTCTGCTGGATTGCACGGCGGCATCGGTTGTCGGCTGAATCGCGCAGCCCGGGCGACGCGGGGGGGCTTGTGGCAAAATCCCGGGCTCCTGATCACCTCCCAGTGCCCGACGATGCCGGTTTCCGCCCCGCTTGCCCGCGTTTTCCGCCTCTCGCCCGGCGGCCACTGACATGGCCGACAGCACCGGACATCTGCCCCGGGATCCGGCCCGGATCCTCAAGGCGGCGAAGTGGTCGATGCAGGGTCTGCGCGCGGCATGGCTGCACGAATCCTCGTTCCGGCTGGAGGTCTATCTGCTGCTGGTGCTCACACCGTTGGCCTGGTGGCTGGGCGTGAACGCCATCGAACGCATGCTGATGATCGGCAGCTGCCTGCTGGTGCTCAGTGCCGAGCTGTTGAATTCGGCGATTGAGGCGGTGATCGAACGCTACGGCCCCGAATTCCACGAATTGGCCGGACGCGCCAAGGACATGGGCTCGGCGGCGGTGTTCGTACTGATGATGAATGTGCTGCTGGTCTGGGGCCTGATTCTTGGCGAGCGCTACCTCTGACCGCACCGTGATGCAGGCAGTCAAGCACATGGTGAAATGGGCGCCGCATCGGCGCTTTCGCTACAAACAATGGAAGTGATGCAATGTTGGAACTGATTTCCGATCCGCAGACGTGGATCACCCTGTTCACCCTGAGTGCGATCGAGATCGTGCTCGGCATCGACAATCTGGTGTTCATCTCGATTGCGGTCTCGAAGCTGCCGTACGAACAGCGCGAAAAGGCGCGGAAATTCGGCATCGCGGTTGCGTGCATGACCCGTATCGCACTGCTGCTGACGCTGGCGTGGCTGGCTGGTCTGACCCATCCACTGTTCGAGATCTTCGGTCACGGGATTTCGATCCGCGACCTGGTATTGATCGTCGGCGGTGCGTTCCTGTTGGTGAAGGGGACCGGTGAGATCCGCGACATCATCAAGGGTGAAGGTGAGTCCGAGGACATCGACACCAAGCCGATGAATGCGTTCTGGAGTGTCATCGCGCAGATCGCGGTGATCGATATCGTGTTCTCGCTCGACTCGGTGATCGCCGCAGTCGGCATGGCCAACCAGAAACCGGTGATGGTCGGCGCGATCCTGATGTCGGTGGCGGTGATGTTGTGGGCGGCGACCGCGATCGGCCGTTTCATCGACAACAACCCCACCATCAAGATGCTGGCGCTGGCATTCATCGTGCTCGTCGGCGCATTCCTCGTTGCGGAGGGTTTCGGTGCGCATGTGCCCAAGGCATATATCTACTTCGCGATGGGATTCTCTGGCGCGGTAGAAGGCCTGAATCTGTGGGCGAAAAAGAAGGCACAGGATCGGCTGCTGCCTGAATGAAGCCGGTGTCTCCGGTCTTCGGGGACAACGGCATACGCGATCAGTGAGATTGCTTCTTCCCTCCGGAGGAAGGAAGCGGGCGTCACGGCAAGCGATGCGTGCATTGCGTCACAGCCCGGGGGGTGTTGCAATGCCGGCTGGCGCCCACTGTGGACCACTTCCATGCGTACATTCATCGTCCTGATCCTGGCCCTGATGTTGTCGGGCTGCGGCTACAACGAAATCCAGCGCAAGGACGAGGCGGTCAAGGCGTCCTGGGCGCAGGTACTGAATGTCTACAAGCGTCGCGTGGATCTGATCCCCAGTCTCGTCGCGACCGTGAAGGGGTACGCGCAGCAGGAAGAGCGCGTGTTGCTAGGCGTGACCGAGGCCCGTGCGAAAGTCGGGCAGGTCAACGTCAATCCGGATGATGCCGCATCGTTGCAGCAATTCCAGGCAGCGCAGGGCGAGCTGTCCAGCGCGCTGTCGCGTTTGCTGGTGATCACCGAGAACTACCCGAATCTCAAGTCCGATCAGGCCTTTCTCAATCTGCAGACGCAGTTGGAAGGCACGGAGAACCGGATCGCGGTCGAGCGCCAGCGTTACATCGTGTCCGTGCAGGACTACAACACCTACGTCCGCCAGTTCCCGGTGAACCTCACCGCGATGATGTTCGGATACCAGCAGAAGCCGAGTTTCACGGTCGAGAACGAGCGTGAGATCCAGATCGCGCCGACGGTGGACTTCGGAAATGCGTCCCCGCAATCGCCGTCGACTGCACTACCGCCACAACCTCAGCAGCCGCAACCCGTTCCGTCGGGCGGCTGATTCCGGCTGGATCCTGTCTTCGCAGGAGCGAATGCATGAGTCACAGGGTGTCCCAGGCGTTATTCGCCGTGTTCGTGTTGCTCGCGCAGATCACCGGTGTTGGCGCGCATGCGCAGACGCTTGCTGCGATTCCGCCGCTGACGTCGCCTGTCGTCGACACTACCGGTACGCTGAGTGATGCCGAGATCGCGCAGTTGCAACAACAGGCGTTGGCATTGCAGCAGCGCAAGGGCAGCCAACTGCAGATCCTGATCGTGCCCAGCACGCAGCCAGAAGCCATCGAGCAATACGCACAGCGTGTGTTCGACCAGTGGACGCTCGGGCGCAAGGGTGTCGATGACGGTGTGTTGTTGCTCATCGCCAAGGACGACCGCCAGGTCCGTATCCAACCCGGGTATGGCCTGGAAGGCGCCATTCCCGATATCACGGCTGGCCGGATCATCCAGGAATATCTGGCGCCGAAATTCCGCGCCGGTGATTACGCAGGCGGGATCGACGACGCCTCCGCCCAACTGGTCAGGCTGATCGACGGTGAATCGCTGCCCGAGCCGATGGCTCCGCCGGCGGACGGCGACGGGTCGCCCGATGTCTTCGGTGGGCTGTTCTTGGCATTTTTCGCAGCCCTGTTCGCCCGGACCCTGTTCGGCGTGCTGCCAAGACCGCTGCGCATCCTGTTGGTCGGTACTGCGGCCGGGCTTGCGGCGTTGCTGTTCTCTGCGCCCTGGTGGGTGATCCTGTTTGCCGTGGTGGTCGGGGCATTTGTGGGAGGCACCACCGATGCGGGCCGTTACGCCGGACATCGCGGCTGGGGTGGTTTCAGCAGTGGCGGAGGTTCCGGCAGTGGCGGCTGGTCCGGCGGTGGCGGCGGCTCCACCGGTTGGTCTGGGGGAGGCGGCAGCAGCGGTGGCGGCGGCGCTTCGGGGCGCTGGTGAGATGGCGATGAAACGATGGCTTCAGCATTGGATCGCGCCCTCGGCCCGTGCGCTGTTTCCGGCGGCCTGTCTCGCCCGGATCGCCGAGGCTATCGCCCGCGACGAGGCCCGACATCGTGGCGAAGTCTGTTTCGCCGTGGAGTCGTCGCTCGGTGTTGTTGCGCTGTGGCGTGGCGTGAATGCCCGCGCCCGTGCCGTATCCGCGTTTGCGGGACTGCATGTCTGGGATACCGCTGAAAACAACGGCGTCCTGATATATCTGCTGCTTGCCGAACGCAGGATCGAGATCCTCGCCGACCGTGGCCTCGATGGCTTCGTCAGTGCCGAACAATGGCGCGGAGTCTGCCAGTTGATGGAGGAACAACTGCGTGCGGGCGATGCCGAAGCGGCGGTGCTGCAGGGCGTCGCAGCGGCCGGGGATCTGCTGGCTGAACATTTTCCGCGCATCGATGGCCAAGTCGATCGCAATGAGCTTCCCGACCAGCCCACGATCCTCGACAGAGTCGTTCGACCGTGCGGGATCTGGTATCTGGTATCTAGGATCCGGGATCCGGGATTTCCCCTGATTCCGGCGAACAGGCGCCGGGTCCGGCACAATATGCGGACTGTTCGCAACGCCGCGCCTGCCGATGACCTTTCTGCATCAGATCGACCCGATCCTGTTCCAATCCCCCGAGTTCTCGGTTTTCGGGATGAACTTCCATCCGGCGGTGCACTGGTACGGTGTGATGTACCTTCTGGGCTTCACAGCGGCCTGGTTCCTCGGCCGCAGCCGCGTCCGCGCTGGCCGCTTGCCGGGTGTGGATGAGCAGGCCTACAGCGATCTGCTCTTCTACAGCATGCTCGGCGTGATCTTCGGCGCCCGCATCGGTTATGTACTGATCTACGATCTCGATGCCTATATCGCCGAGCCGATGCAGATCTTCAAGATCTGGCAGGGCGGCATGAGTTTCCATGGCGGTCTGGTCGGGGTCATGGCGGCGTCGTTCTGGTGGGCGCGCAAACACCGCATGCATTATTTCGATGTGATCGATTTCGTCGCGCCACTGGTGCCGACCGGCCTCGGGCTGGGGCGTCTGGGCAACTTCATCAATGGCGAGCTCTGGGGCAAATACACGGAAGGTGCCTGGGGCGTGATCTTCCCGCATGCCGAACGTGAATTGTCGGGTCTCGGTGCCGCGCAATTGGAGTCGATGCACGCCAGCGGCATGCTCGATCAGTTCGCGCGTCATCCATCGCAGCTGTATCAGTTCACACTCGAAGGCGTCGTGCTTTTTAGCGCCGTATGGTGGTTCTCGCGCAAGCCGCGACCGCGTTATGCCGTGGCCGGTCTGTTCGCGCTGCTCTACGGCTGTTTCCGCTTCCTGGTCGAATTCGTGCGCTTGCCCGATCAGCAGATCGGCTATCTGGCATTCGATTGGCTGACCATGGGGCAAGTGCTGAGCACGCCGTTGATTGCGCTCGGTCTGGTGCTGTTGTTCCTGTCGCGCAAGGCGCCGACGCTGCAGCCACTGCCGGTATCGCGGACAGAGCCTGCGTCGGTTGGGGGAACCGCCTGATGCATCAATATCTCGAACTGCTGCATCACGTGCTCGACGAGGGCGCCGAAAAAGCCGACCGCACCGGCACCGGGACGCGCAGCGTATTCGGCTGGCAAATGCGCTTCGATCTGAACGAAGGTTTCCCGCTGGTCACCACCAAGAAGCTGCATCTGCGCTCGATCGTGCACGAACTGCTGTGGTTCCTGAAGGGCGAAACCAATACGGCTTACCTGAAAGACAACAAGGTCAGCATCTGGGACGAATGGGCCGACGAGCACGGCGAACTTGGCCCGATCTACGGCAAACAGTGGCGACGTTGGGCCACGGCCGACGGCGGCGAGATCGATCAAATCCGCTGGGTGGTCGATGAGATCAAACGCAATCCGGATTCGCGTCGATTGATCGTCAGCGCATGGAATGTCGCCGATCTGGCCGACATGGCATTGATGCCTTGCCACACGATGTTCCAGTTCTATGTGGCGGACGGCAAGCTCAGCTGCCAGCTCTATCAACGTAGTGGCGACATCTTCCTCGGTGTGCCGTTCAACATCGCCAGCTACGCGCTGCTCACGCATATGGTTGCCCAGGTCTGCGGGCTGGATGTTGGCGATTTCGTGCATACCCTCGGCGACGCGCACCTGTATTCGAATCATTACGATCAGGCCCGCGAACAGCTGTCGCGCGAACCGCGTGCATTGCCGACGCTGAAACTCAATGCGGACGTGAAGGACCTCTTCGATTTCGTCTACGACGATATCGCGATCGAAGGCTACGACCCGCATCCCGCGATCAAGGCGCCGGTGGCGGTGTGAGTCTCGCACTGGTTCTGATTGCCGCGCTCGATCGCAACAACGCTATCGGTCGCGGCAACGCCTTACCGTGGCATCTCCCTGATGATTTAAAGCGTTTCAAAGCGTTGACGTTGGGCAAACCGGTGCTGATGGGCCGCAAGACGGCCGAGTCGCTGGGCCGTGCATTGCCGAAACGACGCAATCTGGTGCTGACGCGCAGCGATCAGGTGCCGTTCGAAGGAATGGAAGCGGTGACGTCCATCGATGCAGCCTTGGCGCTTGCGGCAGCGGAACATGCGGACGAACTCTGCGTGATCGGTGGCGGCGAACTGTATGCGCTGACCATACCGATGGCAGCGCGCCTGCATTTGACCCATGTCGATGCCGCTGTCGAGGGTTGCGATGCGTTCTTTCCCGCATTCGACGCTGCGCAATGGCGTGTAGTCGCGCGTGAGGCGCATGCGGCCGATGACAGGCATGCGTTTGCGTTCGAGTTCGTGGATTACGCGCGTGCTTGAATCTTGGTAGAGCGGCCTTCAGGCCGCTGCTCTTTCATCCACAAACAAAAGACAGCGGCCTGAAGGCCGCTCTACGGATGCAATGCCGGGCGGTAGTGACCGGTGATGGTGTAGTCGAACAGAATGTCGTCTTCCCGTGCGCCGCGACCGATGTTGTGGATGATCAGCGGTACGTTGCTCAGCGGTGTCCTGCGATCGCTGACGATGCCGATATGCGGCAGGTTACCCGGGAGCATCCAGGTCACGAGGTCGCCGGCGCGATAGTCTTCGACGCGGCGGGTCACGGCGACGGACCAGCCTTTCCGATCGAACCATGTCTGCAGATTCGGCACGCGGCGGTGATCGATATTGCTGTCCGGTCCGTTCAAACCCCATTGCTGCGGATAGGCAGCGAAATGCGCACGCATGTCTTCATGCACATGCTGCTGCAGATCGACACCCTGTGCGCGGAACGCGCGGATCACCACGTCGGTACACACGCCGCGTGACGCCGGCACATCGCCGCCGGGATAGGGCATGCGGACGTACGCAGGGTCATAGGCGAGGGTGACGCCGATCTGTCTGCGTGCAGCACCGACCAGTGGCGGTGACGCTGTCGTGGGTGTTGCGGGTGTCGCTGTCGCGCTCGACGCAGGAACAGCGTGGCGACTGATGTCGGCCAGCGGATTCGATTCTGCGCAGGCAAACAGTGCACACGACAGCGTCACGACCAGCGAGCCACGCCAGCGGACGCCGCCTTGCATCAGTCCTGGGGCCCGGGTGCGGCGACCTCGCGGCCGGGCACCTGCACGATGCGCAATTCGTCGGTGTCGAGTTGCAGTGCGGTGAGTTTGCCGCCCCAGACGGCACCGGTGTCGATTGCGTGTACGCCGTGGCCGATGAACAGCCCCAGCGTCGACCAGTGGCCGCTCACGATCTTCAGGTCGCGCTCGACGCGTCCCGGGACTTCGTACCAGGGATACAGACCCGGCACCTGCGTGCCCGGCGCGCCTTTTTCGTTGAAGGCGATGCGGCCGCGAGTGGAGCAGTAACGCATCCGGGTGAAGATGTTGATGATCGCGCGCTCGCGCTCCACACCGCGCAGCGCCGGCGACCAGGCGGGGAAGTCGCCGTACATGTTGCGCAGCAGTTTGCGGCGGCCGTCGCCCTGCAATCGACGTTCGACTTCGCGTGCGTGCTTCTCGGCGTGCACAGTGCTCCACTTCGGAGCGAGTCCGGCGTGAAGCATCATCCAGCCGAGCGTGCGGTCGGTATGCACGAGCGGGCGATGTCGCAACCAGGCAATCAGATCGTTGCGGTCATCCGCGAACAGAATGCGTTGCAGATCCTGATTGACCTTGCGCTGGTCCTCCATGCTGCGTTCGGAGATCGCCAGCAAAGACAGATCGTGATTGCCCAGCACCACGACGCAATGTTCGCGCAGCGAATGCACGAGTCGTAGCGTTTCCAGCGATTCACCGCCGCGATTCACCAGGTCGCCACAGAACCAGAGGGTGTCCTGCGCGGGGTCGAAGCGGATGCGTTCGAGCAATCGCTGGGTCACGCCGTAGCAGCCCTGCAGGTCTCCGATCGCCCAGACGGCCATGTCAGCGAACCTCCGCATGCATGCGGGCGATGGCGGAACAGCGCGTCATCAATGCAGCATCCGCGGGATGCACAGCACGAACTGCGGGATCGGTGCCTCGAATTCGGCGCCATCGTCGGCGCGCATGACATAGGCGCCCTCCATCGTGCCGAAGGGCGTCTTGAAGAACGTGCTCGATGTGTACTCGAAACGCTCGCCTGGCCGTAGACGCGGCTGCTCTCCGACCACGCCTTCTCCCACGACTTCGCGCGGGAAACCGATGGCGTCGATGATCAGCCAGCGGCGGCTGACCAGTTGCGCCGGACGCTTGCCGGTGTTGCGGATGCCGATGGTGTACGCGAAGTAATACAGCTCCTCGTCGGGCTTGGATTGCTCGTCGAGATAACGGGTCGCGATGTCGATCGTGATGGCGTAGTCGGTGGCGTCTTCCATCGGGACAGTTTAGTGGCTGCGCCCGATTTTGCGAGCGATTACGCGACGTTCGTCGCGATCTGTGCTTCTTTCGGAAGATTGGCCAGACGCACGAAATCAGCGACCTCCAATTGTTCCGCGCGGCTTTTCGGGTCGATGCCGGCGGCAACGATCTGCTCGATGGTGCAGACGCTGTCGAGCGCGTTGCGCAATGTTTTGCGCCGTTGGCCGAATGCGGCGCGTACGACCTCGGCGAAGCGGCGCGGATCGGTGATGCCGATCTGTGCGGGAGGGCGCGGTACCAGCCGGACGACGGCCGAATCCACTTTCGGCGGCGGCCGGAACGCACCCGGCGGCACCATGAACAGCGCCGTCACCGTGCAGTAGGCCTGCAGCATCACGCTGAGCCGGCCATAGACCTTGCTGCCGGGGCCTGCAGCCATGCGGTCGACGACTTCCTTCTGCAGCATGAAATGCATGTCGCGCACGGCGGCTGCGTGATCCAGCGCATGGAACAGGATCGGCGACGACAGGTTGTAGGGCAGGTTGCCGACCAATCGGAACGGTGTGCCCTCAGCCAAGGCGGTGAAATCGACATTCATCACGTCGGCATTGATCAGCGTGAGATCGCCGTGCGCTTTCGCCGCTGCGGTGAGCGGCACGAGCAGGTCGCGGTCGAATTCGATCGCGGTCAGCGCGCCATGACGATCCAGTAGTGGAAAGGTCAGAGCGCCTTGGCCCGGGCCGATTTCGACGATGCGGTCGCCTGGACGCGGGTCGATGGCCAGCACCAGCTTGTCGACGACGCCCCGGTCATGGAGGAAGTGCTGGCCCAGCGATTTTTTCGCGGGGTTCTTGAATGCGCTGTTGCCGCGATGTCCGTCGTCGCGGCTCATGTGGCTTCGCTGCGCGCAATACGGGTGCGCGCGAACCGGGTACAGGTCTCGATCGCGGCGAACAGGCTCGACGGATCGGCGAGACCGCGACCGGCAAGTTCCAGCGCAGTGCCGTGATCCACGGCGACCCGTGGGTAGGGCAGGCCGAGAGTGATGTTCACAGCCTGCTCGAATCCGCTGTATTTCAGCACCGGCAGCCCCTGGTCGTGATACATGGCGAGCACCGCATCGAAGTCCTGCAGTTTCGACGGCAGGAAGGCTGTGTCTGCTGGCAATGGCCCGATCAGTGTCCAGTCTTCGCCGCGCAGGCGTTCGAGCAGCGGGATGATGATGTCGAGTTCTTCACGACCGAGATGGCCGTCTTCGCCGGCATGGGGATTCAGTCCGAGCACTGCGATGCGTGGCGCTGCGATGCCGAAATCGTCGCGCAGGGCCGCATGCAGGATACGCAGCGTGCGTTCGAGCCCGTCCGCAGTGATTGCGTCGGCGACGTTGCGTAGCGGCAGGTGCGTGGTGGCGAGCGCGACACGGACGATGTCGTTGGCCAACATCATCACCACGTTGCAATGAGCCTGTGCCGCCAGCAACTCGGTGGTGCCGGTATAGGGAATGCCGCCGTCATTGATCGCGGCCTTGTTGACCGGGCCTGTCACCAGGCCATCGCACAGGCCCTGAAGGCAGGCGCCGGATGCGGTTTCGAGCGAGCCGATGGTGATGCGCGCGTTGCGTGGTTCGGGATGGCCGAAGCGGCCACCCGCCACGATTGGTGGAATGTGGACAAGCGCCAGACGGCCAGGGCCGGCGGCGCTCGGGTCATTGGGTGAGATCAGTCTCAGCGGCAAACCAATGGCGTCGGCCGCGCGCAACAGCATGTCGCGATCGGAATACGCGATGAGCTGCGCGTTCCAATCACGTTGGGCCGCGCGAACGACGAGCTCGGGACCGATGCCGGCCGGCTCGCCCGGAACCAGCGCGAGACGGGGGCGCCGTGACATTGCAGGAAGCGTCAGGCCGGCGGGATCAGCCGGCGTCAGCCGCTGGCGTGCCGATACGGATGTCGATGAACGCTTCGCCGCGCATTTCGCGCAGGAAACGGCTCCATTCATCTTCCAGCTTGCGCTGGCCGATGCTTTCACGGAGCTGGGTGCGGCGGCTATCGTTCGTCGCATTGGCCTGACGGGTGCCGATGCGCTGGACGATGTGCCAACCAGCCTGGGTCTTGAATGGCGCCGAGACCTGGCCATCCGCAAGGTCAGCGACCTGCGTGCCGAAATCAGGGCCGAAATCGTCCTGGGCGAACCAGCCCAGATCGCCACCGCGAATCTTGCTGCTGGTGTCGTCGGAGTTTTCCGTGGCCAGTTCGGCGAAGTCGGCGCCGCCGGCAACCCGTGCCCGCAGGGTTTCCAGCTTGGCTTTTGCCGCAGCGTCTTCGCCTTCTTTTTCGGTACGGATCAGGATATGGCGGGCCTGATACTGGGTGACCATTTTGGCGTCGCCAGCCTGTGCATTCCGGGTTTCTTCCAGCTTGATCAGCTGGAAACCGCTCGGTCCACGGATCGGGCCGATGATCTGTCCCGTCTGCATGCTGCTGATCGTGCCCGAGAAACTGGTCGGGATCTGGTCGAGCGCACGCCAGCCGAGATTGCCGCCTTCAAGCGCATTGGGGCTGTCGGAATAGCGCACGGCTGCGGCACTGAACTCCATCTCGCCACGATCCAGCAGGCTCTTGATGCCTTCGATCTTGCGCTGGCCGGTGCTGATCTGGTCGGCGGTGGCGCCTTCCGGCAGTGCGACCAGAATGTGGGCGAGGCGATACTGCGTGTTTCCGCCGGCGAGGGCGGCGAGGGCGGCATCGACTTCGGCATCGCTGACGCTGATCCGGCCTTGGGCGAAACGCTGACGCAGCCGTTGGACGATGAGTTCGTCACGTAGCGAGCTGCGGAAATCGCTGTAGTTCAGGCCGTCCCTGGCCAACTGCTGACGCAGTTGGTCCACGGAGATGGTGTTCTGGCGCGCGATGTTGTTCACCGCGTTGTCGACTTCCTCGTCACTGATGCGTATGCCAGTGGTGGCGGCGCGCGCGGTCTGGAGGTGGATCAAGATCAGGCGTTCCAGCACCTGGCGCTGAAGCACGTCTGCCGGCGGCAACTGGGCTTCACGGCCAGCGTACTGGCCCCGGATATTGGCCACGGCGCGGTCCAGTTCGCTCTGGAGAATGATGTCTTCATCAACCACCGCGGCGATCCGGTCCAGCGGCTGTGCGGCAGACGGCTGTGTGGCAGGCGTCTGTTGGGCGAATGCGGAGAGGCTGCCGGCGAGCAGGGCGACGGCGATGACGCGGCGGAACGATCGGATCATGGGATGACGGAGTCTGCAGAAGGGAGATCGCCGCCACTACGCGCTTGGGGTGGCGGAACGAGGGATAGATCCTCGCGGTAGTAGCCGAGGATAGCACGGCGCAAACGGCCTTCCGTATCGGGACCTGCGGAGCCTAACCCCTTGAGTTCGATCTCCAGCTGAATGGCGCTGTTGAGGTCGCCACTGCGGCCGCGCAGATAGCGACGGCTGACCAGCCGCACGGCAATGCAGCAGCTTTCCCACTGCACGCCGGCGATGCCTTCCAGTAGCTGATTTTCCTGCAGCGAATAGTAATAGCGGCCGACGACGCTCCAATTGGGGTTGAGCGGGTACAGGAACGAGAGATCCGCCTGTTCCAGCAGGTCGCGACGATAGCGATAGCTCAGATTGACGATGCCTTCGTCGCCGAGCAGATATCGCGCACGGATACTGGCGAGGTCGCGGCGGCCGGCCTTCGGGTCCCACTGATAGGACGCGCCGATGGTCCAGCGATCACTGGGTGCGTAGTTCGCGTCCACGATCCAGGCGGATTTACCTTGCTCGATCGGATTTTCACCCGGCACCGTGACCCGCGAATCCTCGAAATAACGGATCTGGCCGATGCTTGCCGAGAGTTTTTCCAGGCCATCGGCTTCGCGGATGAATCGGGTCGACACGGCCAGCGTGAGCTGGTTGCCGTCGGCCTGGCGGTCGGCACCGGAATACCGGTTGTCGCGGAACAACTGGCCCCAGCCGAACGTCAATGGCCGCGTGTCGAACAAAGGGATGCCGGACTGGTCGCGGTACGGCGCATTGAAATAGAAAATGCGGGGTTCGAGCGTGTTCAGATAGTCGGACTCGCCCCAGCGGGTGTGGCGGTCGAAGTACAGGCCGGCATCGACCGTGGTCATCGGCAGGCTGCGCGTTGGGCGGTCGTCGCGGCCTGGTAACGTTGGGTCTTTTTCGAGGTTGTAGCCGGTATAGCGCCACGCCAGGCCGGGCTTGAGGAACCAGCTGTCGCCTTCCAGCGGGAGACTGACGAAAGGCTTGAGATCGAGACGGCTGCCGCCCGCGAGTTCGGTGTGATCGAAGCGCACCACTTCGGCTTCGACGCCGGCGGTAAAGAATCGCGAAACCGGCTGTTCCCAGCGGATCTGGCCGCGCGGCAGTCGGTCAAAGGGCAGGTTGGTGTCGCGCAGCGTGTAATCCGCGAGTTGCCAGTGATCGGCCATGATCGAGGCCTCCCAATGGCGGCCACGGCCGTACAGTCCGACATCGCTGGTCACGAAGGATGCCGCACCGCCGTTCAGGTTGTTGCTGGCGTCGTCGAGGTAGCGGGTATCGCTGATCCAGGCGACGTTGCTGCGTGCCTGCCAGTTCGGGCCGAGGTTCTGGTTGCCGTTGAATCGGAAGAAGCCACGGTCGGATTTGCGGCGATTTCCCACCGGGACACCGTCGGCGATTTCGGTGTCGCGCTCGCGGTCGGTCAGATTGTCGGAGGGCAGGAACGCGCCGTCGAACACGCCGCGACCGGTTTCGGTGAGATAGCGGAATTCGCCGCCCAACTGGAGGCCGCGTTTGGTCATCAGCCGGGGCGTGATCGTGGCGTCGTAATTCGGCGCGAGGTTCAGATAGATCGGCTGGCGCCAATCGAAGCCGTTGCGCCCGGAAGAAGAAATTCCCGGATAGAGCAGGCCGGTGCGGCGGCGGTCGTCGATCGGGAAACGGAACCAGGGCAGGTACAGCACCGGAATGCTGCCGACCCGCAGGGTGGCGTTGTGGGCGGTGCCCATGCCTTCTGCGGTGTTCACGTCGATGCGTTGTGCGCGAAGCTCCCAGCGCCGGTCGTCGGGCGGGCAGGTGGAGTAGGTGGAGTTGTACATCGAACCCTCATCACCCTGCAGGGCGATGCGCTTGGCGCCACCATTGCCGCGTCGGCGGATGAGTTGGTACTGGATGTCTTCCAGCTCGTGGGTGTCTTTTCCCTGATCGCCCTTGGCGCGGGCGGCGATCAGGCGCATGCCGCGGTCCTGATAGCGCACGGTCCCCTCGGCGGTATAGGTTTCCTTGTCCTGGTCGTAGCTCAAGCGGTCGGTAGACAGCACCTGGTCGCCGCGACGGAGCAGCACATTGCCGCTGAGATTCAGCACCTCACCTTCCGTGCCGTCCAGATTGTCGCCATCGATATCCGTGGCCAGCTGGGTCGGGTCGCCGATCGGCGTGATGCTCAGCCCTTCAGCAGGCGCCAGTTCCGGTGCGAACACCGGCACGGCATCCTCGATCGGGCACTGTCCCCAGTCCTCGGGTCCGTCATCGGCCGCATGTGCGGACAATGAGAGGGCGATACAGAACGGCAACGGCAGTAGACGGAGATTCTTGCGCACGTGAGATCAAGCCTTTGATATATCCCGGCTAGCTTGACGCATCCGCACCGGTGCGGCAACGCGCAGGCGGGGACTGCGTTCTGCCACACGCTGCAGGAGGGGCTTCCGCCCCGATTGTTGGGCAAACGATCCATCCAAACGCACCGTGTCTCGCGCATCGATATCGAAGCAGGCCATCGTCGGGCCTCAAGGCTGTAGACCATCGGGCCTGACGGCCCTCCTACCGGAGGTGTCGAGTGCGTCGTTGCGCGGGCCGTCAGCCGCGTAGCGCGCCGACGTGCGCGATGCACGATTCCCGCAGGGCCTGCATGTCGTAGCCGCCTTCGAGGCTGGAGATCACGCGACCATCGGCGTGACGTTCAGCGATACCAATGAGTTCGCGGGTGATCCACTCGAAATCGTCGGCCTGCAGTTCGATCTGCGCAAGCGGATCGCGGCGGTGGGCGTCGAAGCCGGCCGAAATCATCACCAACTGCGGGCGAAAGGCGTCGAGCTGCGGCAGCAGTCGCGTGCGCCAGGCCTCGCGGAACTGCGTGCTGCCGGCGCCCGGAGGCAGCGGCGCGTTGAAGATGTTGTTGACGCCACGGTCGCTGACATGACCGCTGTCGGGATACAGCGGCATCTGATGTGTGCTGGCGAATATCACCCGTGCGTCGAAGTCGAAAATCGCTTGGGTGCCGTTGCCGTGGTGCACGTCGAAGTCGGCGATGGCGATGCGCGACAGCCCGTACTTGTCCAGTGCATGCGCGGCGCCGACCGCGATCGAGTTGAACAGGCAGAAGCCCATCGCGGCGCACGAAGTCGCGTGATGACCGGGTGGACGCACTGCGCAGAACGCACGCTTCGCCTCGCCGTTCATCACCATCTCGACCGCCGCGACCACGGCACCGGCGGCGCGGAGGCCGGCTTCGGCGGAGGCTGGCGACAGCACGGTGTCGGGGTCGAGCCAGATGCGTTCGCTTGGCCTGGTCTCCAGCACCGAATGCAATAACGATTCGGTATGGACCCGCAACAGTTGGCCACGGCTCGCGCGCGGGGCTTCGTGCCATTCAAGATCAGGGTAGGTCTCGCGCAGGCCTGTGGTCACCGCCGTCAGGCGAGCCGGGGACTCGGCGTGGTCCGGTCCGGTGTCGTGGGCCAGACAGGCGCTGTGGCTGAAGACCGGGACGTTCATTGCTGTCGTTGGCGACGCTCGTGATTCCAGAGCTCTTCACCGTGACCACTATGCCGGGCCAAGACCCGCGCCAACACGAACAGCAGGTCGGACAGGCGGTTCAGATAGCGGATCGCCTGCGGGCGGACCGCGTCGTGATGCGAGAGGGTCACGCATTCGCGCTCGGCGCGTCGCACGATGGTGCGGGCCAGATGGCAACGTGCAGCGGCTTCGCCACCTGCGGGCAGGATGAAATCCTTGAGTGCCGGCAGCGGGTCGTTGTAGTGGTCGAGTTGCTGCTCAAGGCGGGTGATGTCGGCATCGTCGATCGCTGAATGCCCCGGGATGCAGAGTTCACCGCCGAGATCGAACATCTGGTGCTGGACGGTGGTCAACAGCGCGCGGATGTCGTCCGGGATGTCGACTGCCAGCAAGACCCCGATGGCGGAGTTGGCTTCGTCGACGGTGCCGTAAGCGGATACCCGGGCAGAATCCTTGGCCACCCGGCTGCCGTCGCCGAGCCCGGTCGTGCCGTCGTCGCCGGTCTTGGTGTAGATCTTGGAAAGGCGGTTACCCATGCTGATCCCTGGTGCCCGCGTCCTTCACAGGAGCGGCTTCAGCCGCGAAGCGATTGAGTGGTGAAAAAACATCGCGGCTGAAGCCGCTCCTGCGCAAGCGCGTCGATGAAATCAGACCGTCTGTGCCTGCAGCGAAGGCGTCTGGCGGCGCAGCAACGCAAAGCCGCCGAACAGCAGTGCCGAGTAGAACAGGGTGCCCAACACCGTCCACTGGAAGAACGGGATGCCGGCCACGTAGGCAGCGATCAGGCCTCCGCCGGTCTGCGGATACATCGTCGAGCCGAACCACGTCGCGAGGTTGGTGACCACGAAGAACAGCACCGACCCGGCCAGTGAATAGCCCAGCACGTTGCCGCCGCTGACTTTGCCGCGCAGGCCGAAGCCGAGCACGGTGGAGAGCGCGATACAGACGTAGACCGACCAGAAGCTCAGGCTGGCGACATAGGACAGGTAGCTTCCGCCGTTGATCATGCCCAGCATGATGTCGGACAACACCATGGCGATCAGCGGGACAACAATCGCCCAACTGCGATTCGCGAAATACGCGCCGCCGAACAGGGCCATGGCCTCCACCGGCGAGAAATTCGGCGGATGCGGCAGCAAGCGGCTGAGTGCGGCAAGCGCGATCATGCCGGCCAGCAGCAGCGGGCCGGGCGCGAGCAGACTGTGGTGATTCGATCCGGAGCCGGAGGGCGAAGGGGAAGCTTGAACGGTCATCGGCGGTCGCAGGCGGAAAAGAACACGGGGGGTTAGCATAACGCAATGTCCAAGTCCGACCCCGCTCCCTTGCCCGTCGAACAGACCGTATCGGCGTCTCATGATGTCCTGATCGTCGGCGGCGGCCTCGTCGGCGCCAGTCTCGCGATTGCGCTCGACCGCCTCGGCCTCGATGTTGGCCTGCTCGAAGCCACCGCGCCCGGTGCATTGCCGGCGGTGTTCGACCAGCGCAACCTCAGCTTCGCCGAAGCCACCGTCAACGCCCTGCGCACCCTCGATGTGCTGCCGCGCTTGCGCACGCCTACCGGTCCGATCACCCGGATCCACATCAGCCGCAAAGGCGACTTCGGCCGCGTGGTGCTGGAAGCGAGCGATTACGGCCGCCCGGCCTTCGGGCAGGTCGTCGTGGCCCGGGACTTCGGAGACGCGCTGGAGTCGAAACTGGCTGATCTGCGGCATCTGGCGCGCTATCGGTCGGCGCGATTCCTTGGTTTTGCCGACGACGGTCCGGGCGGTCTGCGCCGCGCCCGGGTCGCTGACGATGCCGGCGAGCGCCTGATTGCCGCGAAGCTGATCGTGGCTGCCGACGGCGCCGCC
>JBGSID010000045.1:0-20024 GCA_041751895.1 Lysobacteraceae bacterium
ACGAGCCGGTCGGCCTGTGGGCCCAGCGCGTCCTCGCGTCGCGCCCACAGGCGGAAGAATTGCGCCGGATCAGCGCACGTTTCATCGATTGGCGTTACGCTCGTGACCATGGCGGCATGGTCGGTGCGGAGGCGTTGATCCGCGACCTGCGCCGACACCGGCCCTAGCGCTTTGGCCCTGAATATCAGACCGTGAACATCAGGCCGTGAACACTCTGGAGATTCCCATGCACCCACGACAACTTCCCCTACGTTTACTGCACCCACGCCATCTGCACACGCGCGCGCTCGTCATCGCTGTCCTGGCGGTCGCCCTGGCCAGCTGCGCCACCCAGACAAAACCCCTGCGCGGCGAATTCGCCGCCACCTCGGCACGTGAAGCCGCCGAGCAGGACAGCACCGGCGCGGTGGTCCGCTGGGGCGGACGCATCGTCCGCACCGAACCCCTGGCCGACCGCACCTGCTTCGAAGTCCTGTCGACCCGTCTCGACAGCGCCGGCCGCCCGGTCTGGGCCGCCGACGATACGCGCGGCCGCTTCATCGCATGCCGCACCGGTTTCTACGACCCGGCGCTGTTCACCGACAAGCGCGAAGTGACCTTCACCGGGCGTATCGACGGCTACGAGACCCGCAAGATCGGCGAATACGACTACCGTTTCCCTCGGCTCGCGGCGGATGTGGTGTACCTCTGGCCGATCCGCGAACGCATCGACATCATCGCCCGTCCGGCCCCGTGGCCATGGTGGGGCTGGTGGTGATCGCTGCCGCCACGTCACCGGGGCAGTACAGATCCAGATGAAGAAACGGCGCCGGATGACGGCGCCGTTTCTCGTTTGGAATCATTTGGCCGCTGTCGGCGTGTGCTTGTCCCGATAGCGGAAGGTCAACCACAACCCGACCGCGACCGAATACGACAGATTCGGAATGAAGGCCTTGTCGAGCGACGTGACCTTGGAAGCCAACGCGATGTAATTGGTGTAGGCGGCCTGCGACAGCGTGAAAGCGGCGATCAACAGCAGCATGCGCATCGGAACGGGCATTCCCAGTTTCAGCGCGAAAATCGTGCCTTCCGAAATCAGCACGCCGACCAGGAAAGGAAACGCCGCGCCGATCAGAATCATGCCGACCGGACTGTTCTGTGAATGGGTCACCAGCATGAGATCGGCGAACGTCACACCCAGCGCACGGGTGATGAGGAATGCGAGGAAGCCGGTCGAGAACGACATGATCCGAACGTATTGCTCGGCGCCCTCCGAGCTGAGGATCACTTTGATCGAAATCCAGACCTGACTGGCAATGACCATCAGGATCAGGACCTGCTCCAGGACGATGAAAGGGTCCCACTTCATACTCGATCCACCACGTCATGACCTCGGACTGCATACGCCCTGCCGGAACATACCATAGGCTCCGGAATGGTTCGGAGAAGGCGGCCACCATTCACACGATGGCGCGCTTCGCCGAGATGATCGCCCACGTCACTTCACCACACGCAGGTGCCGGGGGCCACGCCCGCCGGACGAGGGAGGCGACGGCGGGCGTCGCCAGTGCCAGAGCAGCAGCCAGCCGAACAGCATGCCTCCCAAGTGGGCGAAATGGGCAACGCCCGGCTGCAGCCCGGTGAATCCGAGCACCAGTTCGAGCACCCCGAAAACGATCACAAGGGTCCGCGCCTTCATCGGGATCGGCGGAATCAGCAGCATCACCCGCTGATTCGGAAACAGCACGCCATAGCCCAACAGCAGACCAAACACGCCGCCGGAGGCACCGATGGTCGAGTAAGACGGAGTGCCCTGCGAGACTGACCAACTGGCCAACGCCAACTGGCAGACTGCAGCACCCAGCACGCACACGCCGAAATAGATCGCGTAACGACGCCCGCCCCAGAAGTGCTCCAACTGCGCTCCGAACATCACCAGCGCCAGCATATTGAAGAATAGATGTCCGATATCGCCATGCAGGAAGGCATAGCTGAACAACTGCCAGGGCATGAACGACTGGTTGCCTGCAAACAATCCGGCTTCCGCCAGAAATGGCCACAGGGCGAATGCTTCGAACAAAGGCTCGCCGAAGAATTGCTGCAACAGGAAGATCGCGCAGTTGGCGATCAACAACGCTTTGGTGACAGGGGGAAGTCTGGAAAACATCCGTGATCCTCGGGGGGAAGAGCCGGCCCGGTCCATTGCGCGGCTGCGAATGGCTGGCGGGCTGACTCAAGGAGTCGGGCGTACGATACAACCGCCTATGATAACGGGATGACAGCCCTCCCCGCCCTTGGCGCCGACGTTTTTTCGCGAACGCCTTCCGCGCTCGCCGAGGCACTGCACGAATCCGGCGCCTGCTGGATTGCCGGATGGCCGAACGCGGCGCAGGTCAGCACCCTGCGCGACGATCTGCGCGAAGTCCAGGCGGCAGCCGGTCTCTCGCCCGCCGCAGTCGGACACCACAAAGACCGCCATCTGCGCAGCGACATACGCACCGATTCCACCTGCTGGCTCGACGACACACGCTGCGGCGAACCGGCGCGCACTTTCCTTGCTCAACTGGGCGATGTACGCACGATGCTCAACCGCAGCCTGTTCCTGGGGCTTGACGCCGTGGAAGCCCATTACGCCGCCTACCCGTCGGGTGGCGGCTACGCCCGTCACCGTGATCGCTTCCACGACAGCGATGCCCGCGTTGTGTCATGGGTGACCTATCTCAATGCAGACGACTGGAATCAGGAGGATGGCGGCGCGCTGCGCCTGCATCTCAAGGATGTGCAGATCGATGTGCGCCCTGTTGCCGGCAGTCTCTGTTTCCTCAGCGAACTGGAGCACGAAGTGCTACCGGCGAGACGCGAACGTTTCAGCATTGCGGCGTGGTTTCGGCGCAGTGCCGATGATCGAAGACGTTGAGCGACACGGGATTCGAGCAGCACGACGCAGACGTTTGTACCACCGAAGCTACAGCATCGCGACGGAAACCCTTGCATGGAAGTACTTGCTGCTGCGGAACGAACTTCAGCCCCAGATTTCCTCATCCACCGATTTCGCACGCTTGAGCACACGCCCACGCGCATCGATGCGTACACCTTCACGACGCAGGCGTTCGAACTGCTCCTCGCAATGCGGCGAACCGATCGGAAAAGCGCTGCGACCATCCGCACGCAACACACGATGCCAAGGCAATGTCGCATCATCGTTCTGCGACAACAGGCGCGCGACCAGACGTGCGCGACCAGGCAGACCCGCGCGCAGCGCAACAACACCATAAGCGGCGGTTTCGCCGCGCGGAATTGCGCGGATCGCGGCGAGGATACGTTCGGCAGCAGACAGTGCGTCCATTGGGGGTTAGCATAATGCAACGCATTTCCCCCGAGTCGCGCACCATGCAGAACTTCGAACAGATCCGCAGCCATCTCACTTCCGGCGACTTCCGGATCACGATGCAGGAGCCCTATGTGCTCTGCGTCGAACTCTCACTCGATCAGGGCCGTCGCCATCAGGCGATCTTTCTGTCGGAACTGGAAGACGATGACGGCCGTGCGTATCTGCGCGTCAACACAGTGATCGCACCGACCACCGGCATCGACTGCCGTCGTGCGCTCGCGTTCAACTGGGAAAGCCGCGTCGGCTATCTCGCGATCGGCGAACTCGACCGCGTCCCGTACCTGCAACTGTGCGAAAACCGTCCTTACGGCAGCATCACTCCCGCCGAAGTCGACCGGCTGATCCTGGAGATCGGCGGCATGGGCGACCAGCTCGAACGCGCACTCTCTGCAGGCGGCGATCTGCTCTGACACGGCTCTCCCGTGCGGTCGCATCCCATCCCCGACAGGGCCCGCAAGTGCGGGCCTCGTCGTTTTGGCCTCTTGCAACCGGTATCTCCCGCCCTCAGACAAGGGCAGTGGCTTCTGTCGACGCCATTCGAGGGCGGTCATGACCGCCTGCTATGATCCGACTCCCTCACTGCACAACTGCGGCTTTTCGACCATGTCCAGACCGACGCTGGAGCCCCCTGCACGCCCTCGACGAAAGTCCGCGGCACCTGCGCCTGGCCTGATGAACGTGACGCACGGACCGGCGGGAGCTGATCGCCGTGCTTGATCTGGTCATCGTCGCCGCCCTGATTCTGTTCAACGCCTTCTTCGCCCTGTCGGAGATGGCGGTCCTCACCTCTCGCAAGAGCCGGCTCAAGCAGATGGCGGTCCACAGCGCTGGCGCCCGCAAGGCGCTGGAACTCGCCAACCATCCGGAGAGCTTTCTCTCGGCGGTACAGCTCTGGATCAGCCTGCTCAGCCTGATCATCGGTTCCCTCGGTGGCGAATCGATGGGCGAAAAGCTGGCCGAGCCGTTGGCCAACATCCCGGCGTTGGCGCCCTATGCCGAAAAGATCGGCTTCGTGATCGGCTTCGTGGTGATGCTGTTCGTGTTCGGCCTGATCGGTGAGCTGGTACCGAAGCGGATCGGCACGCTGCGACCGGAAAAGATCGCGGTGGTCGTGGCCTACCCGATGCAGTTCTTCGCCACCCTCGCCAAACCCATCGTCATGGCGCTGTCGGCCTGCACCCGTTGGGTGATGCGTCTGCTGCGCATGGGCAACGTCGACGAGAACACGATCACCGAAGAAGAAATCCAGATGCTCGTGAGCGAAGGCCACGAACAGGGCGTGATCGACGACGACGAGCGCAACATGATGCAGCGGGTCATGCGCCTGGGCGACCGCACGGTCGAAAGCATGATGACGCCGCGCACCCGGATCACATGGCTGGACGCGACCGCCTCGTTCGAGGAGAACCTGGCGGAAATGCGCGAGACGCCCTATTCACGTTATCCGGTCTTTCGCGGCAGCGATGCCGATGTCCTCGGCCTGCTCGAAGTGAAATCGCTGCTGGACCGCCTCGATCAGCGCACACCGGACCTGTTCAAGACACTACGCCCGGCGGTGTTCGTCTCCGAGTCCACTCACGCGCTGAAATTGCTTGAGATTTTCCGCGAAGAACAACAGTCGCTTGCGCTGGTCGTGGACGAATACGGCGAGATCATCGGCATGGTCACCGTGAACGACCTGATGGGTGCAGTGATCGGGCGGATGCAATCGGGCGAAACACCGGATTCCGAAGCGCTCGTCATCGAACGCGCCGACGGCTCGTTGCTCGTCGACGGCTCACTGCCGGTGGACGAACTGCGAGAGATCATCGGCCAGCGTCTGCCGCATCTCGACGACCATGACTATCACACGGCTGCGGGCATGGCGATCGCGCATTTCGGTCGTATCCCCAACACCGGCGAGTCGTTCGACTGGTCCGGCTGGAAGATCGAAGTCGTCGATCTGGACGGCCCGCGCATCGACAAACTGCTGTTGACGCGTATCGAAAACACGGAAGTGAATGATGACGCCTGAGCCGGAGACGCCGGAGGACGATAGTCAGGAATCGAATCATGGCCCGCACGGACTGCGTGCACTGCTCGATACGCTTTGCGATGGTGACCCCAATGACCATCTGGCGCTGGGCGACCTCATCGGCGACCTCGGTCGCAGCACCTTCGGCGTCCTGTTGCTCGTCGCCACCCTGCCCGCGTTCATTCCGATTCCAGGCGTCGCTGGCGCACTGAGCGGACCACTGGTCGTACTCATCGGGCTGCACCTGCTGATGCTGCTGCGCAAGCCTTGGCTTCCCGGCTTCGTCGCCCGTCGCGGCCCGCAGCGCAGTACGGTGATCCGTTTCGACAGTGCCGGAGACCGCTGGCTGCGCTGGCTGGAGCGGCTGGTCCGCCCCCGGTTGCGGGCGATGATCGAACACCCCATCGCCACCATTCTCACCGGCCTGCAACTGGTGCTGCTGGGTATCCTGCTGGCATTGCCCATCCCGTTCACCAATTTTCTGTTCGGCGGGCTGTTGCTGATCTATGCACTCGCACTGCTGGAACGTGACGGCATGCTGATGCTGATCGCATGGGCTGCAGGCGTGGTGGCGATCTATGTGTTCGGTGCTGTCTCCGGAAACCTCGCTGCAATGCTCTGGGCTTGGGTTGCGGGGCTGGGGTGATACGCCTGCACCACAAGAGGCATTGAACAAGAGGTCGTGACTCAGCCCAGCAACTTGGCGAAATCACTCCCGTTCATCGGGTGGCCGAGCCAGAAACCCTGAGCAAGATCGCAATGACGTGCACGCATCAGGTCGAACTGACCTTCTTTCTCCACGCCTTCCGCGATCACGGTCATCCCCAGCGAATGCGCCATTGCGATGATCGCGGTGGTCAGCGCCAGATCATCGGGGTCGCGCATCACATCGGCAATGAAGCTGCGGTCGATCTTCACGCCATCCACCGGTACGCGACGCAGGTGGCTCAGACCGGAGAATCCGGTGCCGAAATCATCGAGCCAGACCTTCATGCCGCTTTCACGCAGGCTGGACAGGATTCGCCGCGCCTGATCTTCATCGCTGAGCACTGCCGTCTCGGTCAGCTCCAGATGCACGCGATGCGGTGACAGGCCGCTTTCGGCCAGCGCTTCCATCACCTGCTCACGGAAATCACCGCTACGCAACTGTCGCGCGGAGACGTTGATCGAGACGAACAGATCATCGTCATGACCAGCAGGACGCGGCCAGCGGGCCGCTTCCTTGCACGCAGTCCGCACCACTTCCGGTCCGATCGTTTCGATCAGGCCGCTCTGCTCTGCGACATCGATGAATACCGTAGGCGCCACTAGGCCATGTATCGGATGCTGCCAGCGCAGCAGCGCTTCGGCACCGAGCAGCGTTTTGTCGGACACGCGGTAGATCGGCTGATAGGCCAGCGTGAGTTCGCCCCGCTCCCACGCACCACGAAGATCCTGTTCGATCCGCACCCGGCGCGTCACCGCCTGATCCATCGCGCGGCTGTAGAAACGATAGCAATTCTTGCCGGCGACCTTCGCCTGATACATCGCGATGTCGCCGTTCTTCATCAACATGGTCGCGCCGGAAGCATCTTCCGGGAACAGGGTGACGCCGATCGACGTCCCGAGAAAGACCTGTCGGTCCTGCACCACGATCGGCCGACTGAGTTCAGCGACCAGCGTGTCGGCCAGATGCGCCGCACTGCTGCGGATGTCGGCATGTTCGCCTTCGCTGTACAGCAAGATCACAAATTCATCGCCACCGAAACGCGCGAGCTCACTGGCATCGCCGCCAACGCGATTGACCGCTTCGCGGATACGGTTCGCGAACTGGATCAGCACCTCATCGCCAACATCATGGCCCAGGGTGTCGTTGACCCGTTTGAAATCGTCGATATCGGCAAACAGCAGCGCCAGTTGGCGACCGACGCCACGCAAACGCATCAATCGATGATCGAGCGTCTCGCGAAACGCCAAACGATTGGCGAGACCCGTCAAGGAATCCGTATACGCCATCCGCCGCATGTCGCGATCGTGGCGAACGATGCTGTCGGCCATCCGCGCGAAGGCGCGCACCAGCGTACCGACCTCGTCCTTGCGGCCGTTGACCGGGAGATTGGTGGAAAAATTACCGGCCTCGATCTCGCGCGCAGCCACCGACAGCTCGCGGATCGGCCGCACCAGCGCACGTTGCAGGACGATGCCGACGAGCACCGCCAACACCACCAGCAACAGCAGCAGCAGCCCGATCCAGGCCAGATGACGGTTGCCGATCTCGCGAAGGCGGTTGCTGATCTCGAGATTGACGTGCGCTTCCTCGTCCCGGATCTTGCCGAGCGAATAACCGACGCGGATGCCGCCGAGCCTCTGATCGCCGATCTTGATCGGCGTGGACACATCCATCACATCGTCGGTGCTGAGCACCTGCAGATCATCGGCAGCGATGATCTGTTTCGCCAGGGGATCACGCATCTGCTCGCCGAACGTCGGAATATCGCCGGAACCATCGTGGATGATGCTGCCCTTCGCGTCGTAGACCAGCACATAGCTGACGTCGGACTGATGAAGAATGCTTCGCGTCGTGGCGCCGATGGCATCAAGATCGAAATAGTACGCAGGGTTGACCAGCAGATCCGCCGCCTGAGAAACCTGGGCTTCGCCGCGCTGACGAAGACGGTCGAACACCAGCGTGTGGGTGGCATCGTGACTCAGGCGCAGCACCTCCTCCTGGGTGACAGTCTGCCGTTGCCAGATCAGCGCCACGACCGCGAGCATGACAACCAGCGTCAGACCCACCACGGACATGAATTTGGCGTGCAGGCCCTCGAAGAGTCTCATTCGACACCCATCTTGACCTGGACCACACCAGCCCGCAGGCGCTCCAACACTTCACGGGTTTCAGCCTCGATGGGCATGAAGCGTGTCGTGCTGAAAAAATACTTCAGCGCTTCGCTCGCACGCGGATCGGCGGCGGCTTGGATCAGCACCTCGCGCAACCGTGCCTTCACCTTCGGATCGAGATCACTCCGCACCATCTCCAATGCGCGGGGCACGGGTTCGGTGACATGAATGACCTTGAGATCCTTGCGATAAGACGGCGGCACCCGTGCGGGATTGTCCCAGTCGATGTCGCTCATCGTTCCGGCATCGACCAGATGCTTGTGCACCCAGACGCCGATATTGAGTTCGGAACGTGCGAAAACGTAACCGACCGTGCGGTCGGATGGCCGGTCCATCGGCGAGAGCAACAGGCTCAACGACAGTTTGCGTCGCAACAATTCGATCGCTGGAACGAAATAGGCGCTAGTCGAGGCATTGTTCTGGAATGCCACGCTGCGGCCACGCAGGTCTTCCAGCTTGTCCAAGCCACTGTCGCGGCGAACGAAAAAGACCGTGCGATAACGGCTGACACCATCGCGTTCGGTCAAGAGCAGCGGCTCGGCATTGCCCCGCTGCTGCAGCAACATCGCAGTCGCTGCAGTCTCGGTGACCCAGTCAACTTGGCCACGCCGAAGATAGCTGGCCATCTGCTGGGCATCCCGGGCCATCAGTACTCGCCCCTCACGGATACCCACATCGGCCATTCGAGGCACCACGTAATCCAGCAGGGGCTTCAGTTGTTCATAGTGGGTCCGGGGATCGTCGCTGATGCGTCCCAGGACCAGAACGTGACGCTCATCGTCAACGGCTGCCGCATCCGGCACGATCCCGACGAGGGCAAGAAGGATTGCCAGCAGCGTCAACAGGCGCATCAAGTCAGCGCCCCATACTCAGGGCGGAACGGGCAATGCCAAAACATGCCTTGCCGTTCTCGACCGGGCCGTTTTCGATTCGGCCGGTTTCGATTGGGCCCGTTTCGTCCGGACGTCTGCTATGTGTTCTGCGGGCGCCGTAAACGCCCTTCGGCGATGTCGGCCATGCGCTTGGCGTCGGCCAGCATTCCGCGCAAAAGCCTGACATCACGGGCATCGAGATCAGCGCGCAGGAACAGGCGCCGGAACTTGCGCATGGCAGCCGACGGCGTGCGGCCTTTGTGAAAATCGATCGCATCCAGGGTCTCTGCCAATTGCGTGAAGAAGCCTTCGAGTTCGGTGTGGGTCGCGGGTGGCTCGCTGCGATCCTCGTGCGCCCGCACCACGCCGACAGGCGAAACCGGGAGAAGTGCCGAATCCTTCGACCAACCTACACGCAATTCGTATGCCAAGACCTGGACAGCTGCGGCCAGGTTCAATGAACTGTAATCGGGATTTGCCGGAATGTGCACTGCCGCATGGCACAACTGGAGCTCATCGTTCTCCAGCCCCGTTCTTTCCCGGCCGAACACCAGAGCGACCTCCCCACCGGCTTCGGCGGTGATCAGACCCCGCGTGGCGGCCTGACGGGGGTGTAGTTCCTCCAGCGCGATCCGGCGACTGCGGGCGGTGCAGCCCATCACCAGCCGGCAGTCGGCCACGGCCTCGGCCAGGGTTTCAACGATGAGCGCGTCCTCCAGGACATCATTCGCACCGGCCGCCAGCGCATACGCCTCGGGATGCGGGTATCGCTCGGGCGCGACCAGGACCAACCGGGTAAAACCCATGGTTTTCATCGCGCGGGCGGCTGACCCGATATTGCCGGGATGCTGGGTGCCGACGAGTACGATACGCAGGCGTTCGGCGGGAAAGTCGGAGGTAGAGGCGGAGGACATGGTGGCAATGTTAAACTCCCCGCGCGGTCCAGAACCGCATCGTTCTTTTTCCCTGCCCTGTTCTTTTCCATTTTTCACGCGGCCTCCGGTCGCGCCGGAGTCGTTTGCGATGCATCAGCCCGCTGTCAATGTCATGGTCAAGGCGGCTCGCGCCGGTGGCAACATCCTGCTGCGGCATATGGCCCGGCTCGACGCGATCGACGTGATCGAAAAGGACCGCATGGATTACGCCAGCGAAGTCGATGGCCTGGCCGAAGAGGCGATCGTGAAGGAACTGCGCCGCGCGCATCCGGATTACACGATTCTGGGCGAGGAAGGCGGGCAGCAGAAAGGCAATCGCGGCCCCAGTCGCTACACTTGGGTGATCGACCCACTCGACGGCACCAGCAACTATCTGCGTGGACTTCCGCACTGGTGCGTGTCGATCGGACTCTGCGAAGGTGCCGAGCCCCTGCATGGGGTGATCTTCGACCCGCTGCGCAATGAACTGTTCACCGCCAGCCGCGGCGGCGGTGCCCAGCTCAACGGTCGCCGCCTGCGCGTCGCCGATCGCAGGGAACTGGAAGGCACGATGCTATGCACCGGCTTCGCTCCACGCGAGCGCAAGCGCGCAGAAGCCCAGCTCGACTGCATCAAGTCGCTGCTGGTGCACGCAGAGGATATCCGCCGCACCGGCTCGGCCGCATTGGACCTGGCCTACGTCGCTGCGGCACGCTTCGACGGCTATTTCGAAGCCGGGCTCAAGGCATGGGATATGGCGGCAGGCATCCTGCTGGTGCGCGAAGCCGGCGGTCGCGTCTGCGATTTCCGAGGCGCCCCACTCGGCCCGATGCATGTCGACAGCGGCTCGCGCCAGGTCGTTGCCGCCAATGTCCGTCTGATCGAATCACTCCAGAAGACACTGGTGAATACCGGCTACGCCAAGAGCTTCGATTGATAGACAAGGACTTTTAGGCCCTATTCGTAGCGAGCATGGCGTCTCGTTTCTCATGCGAACTGCACCAGAAGTTCGGGGCTGAAGCCCCTCCTACGAGCCCGTCGGTAAATGCAAAAGGCCGCGCAATGCGCGGCCTTTTGCATGGAGCAATCACGACTTCGATCAGGGGCGACGCGCAAGCGCCGCCTCATCACGCGCCTTCGGCATCAGATCCTGCTTGGTCACACCCAACCACAACAGCAGCGGGCAAGCGACGAAAATCGAGGACAAGGTACCGATGATGATGCCGATCATCTGCGACTCGGCCATCCCCTGGAGCGAGCCACCGCCGTAGATGTACAGCGCCAGGACGGTCAGGAACGCCACGAACGAGGTGATGACCGTACGCGACAACGTCTGGTTCACCGACTTGTTCAGCACGTCGGCGGACGGCGTGCGCATCCCGCGGAAATTCTCACGGACGCGGTCGAAGACCACGATGGTGTCATTGATCGAATAACCCATCACCGACAGGATGCCGGCCAGCACGGTCAGATCGAACTCATGCCCGGACAACGCAAACCAACCGGTCACGACGACCACGTCATGCAGGGTGGTGATGATCGCCGCCACTGCGAATTTCCATTCGAACCGGAATGCGATGTAGACCAGGAAGCCGAAAATCACGAACACCAGTGCATACACACCGTTTTCCGCCAGCTCCCGCCCGACCTGCGGGCTGATTTCGGCGCTGCGCAGCAGTTTGGCCTCATTGTTCGGCATCGACGCCGCAGTACGCACGCGCTGGGCAACGCTGGCAGCAACATCTTCACCCTCGCTGCCTTTTTTCGCATCGCCCTGCAGACGGATCAACAGTTCCTTGCCGGAACCGAAGGTCTGTACCTGCGCATCCCGGAAGCCGGCCGTGTCCAGACGCTCACGGATCGCATCGACCTCGACCGGCTTGTCGTAAGCCAGTTCGATGCCGACGCCGCCGGTGAAGTCGAGCGCGAAATTGAAGCCCTTGAAGAACATTCCGCCGATACCGACGAACATGATCAGCGCGGCGACGAACAGCGAGACCATGCGCAGGCGCATGAAATCGATGTTGCTGTCGTAGGGGAACACATTGAAAGGTTTCATGATGGTGTCTCCCTCAGATCGCGATGGACTGCAGCTTGCGACGGCCGCCATAGATCAGCGTGGCGATGGCGCGCGACACAGATACAGCGGTGTAGGCCGAGGTCGCGATACCGAGCATGGTGGTGATACCGAAACCGCGCAGCGGACCGGTACCGAAGACGGCCATCGCCAGACCGGCGAGGAACGCGGTGATGTTGGCGTCGAGAATCGTGCCGGAGGCGCGATCGTAGCCTTCGGAAATGGCCTTCTGCGGAGGTAATCCGGCACGTAGCTCTTCGCGTATGCGCTCGTTGATCAGCACGTTGGCGTCGACCGACATACCCACCGTCAACGCGATGCCCGCCAGACCGGGAAGACTCATCGTCGCCCCGAACAGCGACATCAACGCGAACACCATCAGCAGATTCAACAGCAGCGCCAGACAGGTGACCACGCCGAACATGCGGTAGTAGAACAGGAAGAATGCAAGCGCGAAGATGAAGGAGTACGCCACGGCCTTCAGACCGCGTTGGACGTTCTGTTTACCCAGGCTCGGGCCGACCGTACGTTCTTCAACGAAATCCATCGGTGCGGCGAGCGCACCGGCTTTCAGCAGTTTGGACAGATCGTCGGCTTCTTTACGCTCCAGACCGGTGGTCTGGAACTGCTTGCCGAAAGGTTCGTTGACGTTGGCAACGGAAATGACCTCTTCCCTCACCTGGAACGTCTTGATTTCCTTGCCGTCGACGACACGCACCTGAGGGATGCGTTCGATGTAGACCACCGCCATCGGCTTGTTCACGTTCTCGGTGGTGAACTGCAGCATGCGCTGGCCACCGGCGCTGTTCAGCGTGACCGACACCGCAGGCAAACCGTTCCGGTCGACGTTGGTGCGCGCATCGACCATATCCTCACCGGACACGATGATGCGCTTGTTGAGCAGTACCGGAACGGGTTTGCCATCAGTACCGATGTTGCGGCTCGCATACAGGCGCGCGCCGGGCGGGACGTTGCCGGTGTCGCGCGCGTCGACAGCATTGCCTTGATACACGCCACGATATTCAAGCGTGGCAGTGGCGCCGAGCATGCGCTTGGCAGCTGCGGTGTCCTGCACGCCCGGCAGCTGCACGACCACACGGTCGGCACCCTGGCGCTGCATGACCGGCTCGGCCACACCGAGCGAATTCACGCGGTTGCGGAGCGTGCCGAGATTCTGCTCGACCGCATTGAGCGTCATCTGGCGGATCAGATCATCAGAGACGTCGATCCGGATCGTGTTGCCCACGACCTGGTAGACGAAGGCATTGGCCGAAGCCAGCGCGCCGAGATCGATCGCACTTGCATTGAGCGTCTTCTGGATCAGACCCTGCACTTTGTTGACATCGGCGGTGCTGCCCAAGGTGACGAGCATGCTTTTTTCGCCGCTGCGCTCAGCGGATTCGTAGGCAATGCGCTCATCGCGCAACGCGCCGCGAATGCCTTCCAGATAAGCGCCGAAACGCTTGTCGATCGCGGCCTTCTTGTCGACTTCCATCAGGAAGTGCACGCCGCCCTGCAGATCGAGGCCGAGTGCCATCGGCTTCGCGCCGATCGCTTCGAGCCACGATGGGACATTCGAAGCGAGGTTCAAGGCGACCACGTAATTGTTGCCGAGCCCGCTGGTCAGGGCGTCATAGGCCTTGGTCTGGCTGTCCGGATCGGCGGCGCGAACCAGAAGGTTATCGCCTTGTTTCTCGATCAGCTTCGGTTTGACGCCGGCCTCCGTCATGATCTCGCCGACCCGTTGCTGCAGAGCGTCGTCGATCTTCGCGCCACGACTGGCGGTGATCTGTACGGAAGGATCCTGCGGGTAGATGTTGGGCAGCGCGTAGAGCACGCTGAGCAGCATGATGATCAGGATGGCGACGTATTTCCAGCGGGAATATTCGAGCATGAGGAGCACCGCGTCCGGCCTTTCGACCGGCTGCATTCGATGTGGATCGGAAGATCAGAAGGAGGGCATTACAGCGACTTCAGCGTGCCCTTTGGCAGTACGTGACCGATCGCGCCCTTCTGCATACGCAGCAGCACATTGTCGGACACTTCGACACTGATGAAATTGTCGCCGATGTCGCGGATCACGCCAGCGATGCCGCTGCTGGTGATGACCTCGTCGCCTTTCGACAACTTCTCGAGCAGGGCTTTGTGCTCTTTGGCGCGCTTCATCTGCGGCCGGATCATGATGAAGTACATCACCGGCAGAAGAATCAGGAGGGGCAGTATGCCGAACAGCCCACCGCCGGGTGCGGCAGCGGGTGCGGCCTGGGCATACGCAGGGGAGATCAGGAGATCAAGCAGGTTCATCGCAGGTCCATGTCGCACAAATAGCGGGGGATTATGCCATGCGGGCGGGGTTGCGGGCTTTCAACCCGACGCCGGCCCCGCCCAGCCCCTTCCGAGACCGGGCCATCGACGGAAAGTTCAGCCCGCTTCGGCAGGCACGGCTGCTCGGGCAGCGTAGAAGGCGGCCCTGAAATCGGCGAAAGCGCCGGATTCGATGGCGGCCCGGATCCCGGCCATCAGCCGCTGGTAGTACCAGAGGTTGTGCAGGGTACCGAGCATCGGCGCCAGCATTTCGTTGCAGCGGTCCAGGTGACGCAGGTACGACCGGCTGAAGCCGTTGCTGCAGGCGTAGCAGCCGCACCCCTCTTCGATCGGACGCAGGTCGCGCTCGTATTTGCTGTTGCGGATGCGAACGGTGCCGAAGCTGGTGAAGTAATGCCCGTTGCGCGCGTTGCGGGTGGGCATCACGCAGTCGAACATGTCGATCCCGCGCGCCACTGACTCCACCAGATCCTCCGGGCGCCCGACCCCCATCAGATAGCGCGGGCGGTCGGCCGGCAGCTGCGGACAGGTATGTTCCAGCATCGCGTTGCGCTCGGCTTCGGGCTCGCCCACCGCCAGACCGCCGACGGCATAGCCATCGAACCCGATCTGCTTGAGGCCGTCGGCCGATCGCGTGCGCAGGTCGTGATGCACCCCACCCTGCACGATCCCGAACAGCGCCGCATCGTTGCCTTCGTGCGCCCTGCGCGAGCGTTCGGCCCAGCGCAGCGACAGCTCCATCGATTTGCGGGCCACCTCTTCCGTCGCGGGATAGGGCGTGCATTCGTCGAAGATCATGACGATGTCGGAATCCAGCGCCTTCTGGATGCGCATGCTTTCCTCGGGGCCGAGGAAGACCTTGCTGCCGTCGGTCGGCGCGGCGAAGGTCACGCCGGCCTCGGTGATCTTGCGCTTGTGCGCCAGCGAGAACACCTGGAAGCCGCCGGAGTCGGTGAGAATCGGGCCGTTCCAGCGGGTGAACACGTGCAGGCCGCCGTGGTCGGCGATCACGTCCAGCCCCGGGCGCAGATAGAGATGGAAGGTGTTGCCCAGAATGATCTCGGCGCCGAGCGCGCGGACCTGTTCCGGAAGCACCCCCTTGACGGAACCATAGGTGCCGACCGGCATGAACGCCGGGGTTTCGACGGTGCCGCGCGGAAAGGTCAGACGGCCGCGACGGGCGACGCCGTCGGTGCCGAGCAACTCGAAACTCATCCGCGACATGCGGCACTCCTGTTGGACATTCGCGCGGGACACATACGGGACATCATGCCGGGCGTTTCAGATGGAAGAGATCGCGGGTCGTCGCATAGGCACTTCCGCCCAGACGCCCGATGAGGTCGAGCTTCGCCGGATCGACGTGGCGGGTGTCGGACAGCGCCGCGTCGTCGACATGCGCCAGCAGCACCTCGGCGAACACCAGATGATGGCTCGGCGCTTCCGCCGGATACGGCTGTATGCCGGCAAGCCGGCACTCGAACGCCACCATCGCGCCGTCGACGCGGGGCGGCGTTACCCGTTCCGATGGCAGTGGCGGGATTCCGCAATGTTCGAACTCGCTGACACCATGGGGAAAAGCCGCTGCAGTGGCGTTCATCGCCTCGGCCTGCGCCGCAGACACCAGTTGGATCACCAACTCGCCGCGTTCGCGCAGATTGCGCAGGGTGTCTTTTTCGCCGCCATCGGGACGCATGCCGATGCTGAGCATCAACGTCGGCGGTGCATCGCAGACCACCTGGAAAAAGCTGAAAGGCGCGAGATTGTCGATGCCGTCGGCGGAGCGCGTGGACACCCAGGCGATGGGTCGCGGGGTCACCGTGGCGGTCAACCAGCGATAGGCCTCGTTCGCCGGCAATGTGGAGAAATCAAGCTGCATGTGAAGGCTCCGCGGCGGGAAACAGCAACATCGCGTCGCCATAACTGAAGAAACGGTAGCCTTCGCGCACCGCATGCGCATAGGCCGCAAACACACGATCCTTGCCGGCGAAGGCCGACACCAGCATCAGCAGCGTGCTTTCCGGCAGATGAAAATTGGTGAGCAAGGCATCGACGCTGCGGATGCGATAACCGGGGAATATGAAGATCTGTGTTTCGCCTGCGAACGGCTGCAGCTCACGGCTGCCGTCGTCCTGCGTGCGCATCGCGCTTTCGAGCGCGCGCACGACCGTCGTTCCCACCGCGATCACCCGGCCGCCACGTTCGCGGGTATGCCGCACTTGGGCGATCAGTTCGGCGCCGACGTTCAACCATTCGCTGTGCATGCGGTGCTCGCGCACGTCCTCGGCGCGCATCGGCTGGAAGGTGCCTGCGCCGACGTGCAGCGTGACGTGCCCAAACTCGATCCCGCGCGCGCGCAGCGCGTCCAGCAGCGCCGCGTCGAAATGCAGGCCGGCGGTGGGTGCCGCGACCGCGCCGACTTCCTTCGCGAACACGGTCTGGTAGCGCTCCAGATCATCCTGCCCGGGTTCGCGGCGGATGTAGGGCGGCAGCGGCAGCCGACCGGCGTGCAGCAGCCAGCTTTCCAGACCTTCGCCGACATGGAAACGCAGGTGATAAAACTCGCCGTCGCGACCCAACACTTCCGCCTCGCCGCCGGCGTCGAGGGCGATCCGGCTGCCCGGCTTCGGCGATTTGCTGGCACCGACCTGCGCCCGCGCCTCGTTCTCCGGCAGCAGACGCTCGATCAGGATTTCGACCCGGCCGCCGCTCGCCTTCTGCCCGAACAGACGCGCCGGGATCACCCGGGTGTCGTTGAAGATCAGCAGGTCGCCCGGCTGCAGCAGATCTGGCAGATCACGAACGACACGATCCTCGAACGGTGCCGGCGCCGGTAGCGCCACCAGCAGACGGCTGGCGGAGCGCTCGGACAGCGGCGCCTGCGCGATCAGTTCGGCGGGCAAATCGAAATGGAAGTCGGATTTCTTCATCACGGACGACATGTGGGCGGCGCATTGTAGCCGTCGGGGCCCGCCGGCTCTGCCTCAGCGCTCGAACTTGGTGGACAGCACGATCGACGAGGTGGTGCGCGCGACACCGTCGATCGCACCGATGCGATCCGTCAACACATCCATATCGCCGACCGCCGAGACCGCGCCGATGGCGATCAGATCGTAGCCGCCGCTGACCGAATGCAGGGATCGCAGCTCGGGCATCGCCCGCAACGCGGTCACCACCGAGGTCATCTGCTTGGGCTGCACGGCGATCATGATGTGGGCACGGACCAGGCCGCGCTCGTATTCGTCATGGATACGAACGGTGTAACCGCTGATCACTCCCTCTCGTTCCAGCCGCTCGATGCGGCTCTGGACCGTGGTCCTCGACAGGCCCAGCCGACGGGCGATCTCCGCCGTGGACGCGCGGGCATTCTCACGCAACAGTGAGAGCAGCTGCTGATCGGTGTCGGAGAGCTTCATGGCGCCGCCTGTTTCGTCGATTCGACGAAATATCATCGAAACCTGCACAAATCGCAACTTTCAGTCGACGGATTTATCGCGATAATGGTCGTTTCGACGCTCTCTGCCGGAGGCCGCCATGGCTTTGCTCAACACTCTCGCCCCACTGCGTGCCCATACCGGCACCCGCCGCACCGTCGGTCTGGACGACGCCACGATCCTGCGCTTCGCCGCATCGCATCCCTCGCTGGCCGATGCGATCGCCGCCGCCGGCATTGAATACGCTGCAATCCACGACGAGTTCGCCGAACTGCTCGATCTCGACGAAGACGCACAGGTCCAGGCGCTGCAGGCCGGCTTCGTCAACTTCTATTCGCAGGACACCGTGAACCCGTATGTCGCCCTCGCAGCGCGCGGGCCGTGGATCATCACCCTGAAGGGCGCGGTCCTGCACGATTCCGGCGGCTACGGCATGCTCGGTTTCGGCCACGCACCGCAGAAGATCATCGACGCGATGGCCAAACCGCAGGTGATGGCCAACGTCATGACCCCGAACCTGTCGCAGCTGCGCTTCGACCGCGCCATCCGCAAGGAAATCGGCCATACCCGGGGCGGCTGCCCGTTCGACAAGTTCCTGTGCCTGAACTCGGGCTCCGAGTCGGTGTCGCTGGCGGGCCGCATCGCCGACGTCAACACCAAGCTGATGACCGATCCGGGCGCGCCGCATGCCGGTCGCCGGGTCAAGCGCATCTCGGTCAAGGGCAGCTTCCACGGCCGTACCGAACTGCCGGCGCTGTACTCGGATTCCTCCCGTAAAACCTACGCGGCGCATCTCGGCAGCTACCAGCACCACGCCGGCCAGGCCATCACCATCGAGCCCTACAGCATCGAACAGCTGGAGCAGGCCTTCGCTGACGCCGAGCGCGAAGGCTGGCATATCGACGCGATGTTCCTCGCACCGGTGATGGGCGAAGGCGACCCGGGGCGTGGAGTGCCGCGCGCGTTCTACGACGCCGCGCGCCGCCTGACCCGTGAACACGGCACCCTGCTGCTGGTCGACTCGATCCAGGCGGGCCTGCGCACCCACGGCGTGCTGTCGATCGTCGACTACCCCGGCTTCGAAGGTATCGAGGCGCCGGACATGGAAACCTATTCCAAGGCGCTCAACGCCGCGCAGTACCCGCTGTCGGTGCTGGCCGTGAACGAACGCGCCGCCGGCCTGTACCGCAAGGGCATCTACGGCAACACCATGACCACCAATCCGCGCGCACTGGATGTCGCCGTCGCCGTGCTCGGCCAGCTCACACCGGCACTGCGCGCCAATATCCGCGATCGCGGCCAGGAAGCGGTGCAGAAGCTCGAAGCGCTGAAGGCGGAACTGCCCGGCCTGATCACCAAGGTCCAAGGCACCGGCCTGCTGTTCTCGTGCGAGCTGTCGCCGGAATTCAAGGGCTACGGCACCGGCTCCACCGAAGAGTGGATGCGCGAGCACGGCATCGGCGTGATCCACGGCGGCGAGAATTCGCTGCGCTTCACCCCGACCTTCAACGTGACGTCGGAAGAACTCGATCTGCTGATCGGCGTAGTCAAGCGCGCGTTGCTGGAAGGTCCGCGCGTGGCACAGGCCGCTGCGGCCTGAGCACCCGTTCCTCCGGGATGAAAGAGAAGGAAGCCGGCGCTGTCCGGCTTTCTTTTTGCCTGTCTCCCGGGATGGCCCGCCAATGACCGATCTCTGCATCCTGCCAGGACTCGACGGCACCACGCGGATGCTGCATGGCTTCATGGCGGCCGTGCGACCGTCGTTCGCGCAGGTGCAAGCCATCGCCTATCCGACCGATGTCGTTCTCGACTATCGCGCGCTGGAAACCTTCGTCCGCAACGTGCTGCCGGAACATGCGCCGTTTGTATTGCTCGGCGAATCCTTCTCGGGCCCGATCGCGATCTCGATCGCCGCAGACCCGCCACCGAATCTGATCGGTCTGGTGCTGTCGACGACGTTCGCTCGTGCGCCGGTGCCGCTACTGGCGCCATTCGCACCGCTTACCCGATTCGCGCCGACACGCACGATGCCGACCGCGTTGTTGTCGGCCGTCTTGTTGGGCCGAAGGAGCACCCCTGAATTGCGGCGCACCTTGCGCGCCGCGCGCAACGACGTCGCGCCAGCGGTCCAGCGCGCCCGC
>JBGSID010000046.1:0-4072 GCA_041751895.1 Lysobacteraceae bacterium
CGTGCCGCGCGCGGGTGCGGGCATCGACAGCGCCGAACTGCGTGCGCATCTGCGCGGAGAATTGCCGGATTACATGGTGCCGACGGCGTGGGTCGAGATCGCACAGGTGCCGATGACCCCGAACGGCAAGGTCGACCGCAACGCATTGCCGCCGCTCGCGTCCGCAGCGGTGCCTGCCCGGCCGCGCGCATCGCATGAACCGTCGACGCCGAGCGAGCGCATGCTGGCCGAGATCTGGCGCGAACTGCTCGATGTGCAGAGCATCGCCGTGCAGGACAACTTCCTCGATCTCGGCGGCCATTCGCTGCTGATCATGCGCGCGGTGGCGATGCTGCATGCGCGTCGCGGCGTCGATCTCAGCCCGAGGTCGTTCGTGTTCCAGACGCTGGCGCAGATCGCTGCGGAATGCGATATGAAGACGGGCAACAGCGTGGCTGGCGATGCTGCGCGAGTGCCAGTGATCGAATCGACGCCATCCGAATCGACACCAGCCGTCGGATTCTTCGGACGTATGCTGTCGCGATTCGGGAATCGTCGGGCGTGATGCGCGCCCGACGTTCTGCTTCGGCGGATCTCAGTCTTCGCGGATGAAGTAATAGCCGCTGTAGGCATCGATGTCGCGCCCGCGCGTATGCGGGATGCGGCACGAGGTTTCGCGATTGGTCCAGTCGTCGACGACGCGATACCCCAACGCGGTGATGCCTGACACGAAGTCGTCGCGATTGCTGATCCGGTAAGGATGGAATGCGCGGCCGGTGGATTGCACGGTGACGAAGGTCTCGCCGTCGTACAGCGGCATCTTGTTGATCAACAGATGCTGAGGACGCGCGCCCATCTTTGTGAGGATGTCGGTCACGCTCATGTCGACATACTGCAGTGAACCGGCGGCCATGAAAATGGTGGTATCGCTTCCGCTGGCGAGCTCGTCGGTGAAGAACAGACTGTCTGCGCCCTGTTCCTGCGCGAAGGACTGGCCTTCACGGATGATTGCCGGCATATCGCAGATCAGCCAGCGCATGCCAGGCGGATAGGTGAGGTAGTTTTTCCAGCCATAGTAGCTGACCCCGATGTGGCCGCCGAAATCAAACAGGCGCGTTTGGTCGTTCAACAGATCACGCAGCCAGAACAGAATCGCATAATCGCTCTGGCAGGCTTTCTGGATACGGTTGCGGTACATCCCGGCGAGGGCGTCGTGGTCGTAGCCGATGCGGTGGCCTTTTGGAATGGCCGCTTCTGCTTCGGCGAAGCTGGCATGGACGCCGCGAAAACGGTTTGGCGGCATCTTCGCGAAGGAGCGCGCATCGTCGGCAGTGAGGACACTGCCCACGACAGGGATGCGCCATGCGTTGCGCGCGACGCGCTCGGAAAAATCGATTATTCCCATGTATTTGGCCCCATGCGGCCATCGTATCAGAAGGTTTTAAAGGGATGAGCATGGCCGAATGTCGCGTCTCGCTCGACAAAAGTACATTCGACCCTTGTGTCATGTCGGCAGTGACACATTCATTGCACGGGCATCCGTTGTTGAGCATCGATGCCCTCGTTGAACTGGATCAGCGACTGGAGACGCGCAGGCTCGTATGCAGCCAACAACGACGAAGTCGGCGCGGGCAGGGCGACTGGGGCTTTCTCCGCGCCCGATTGGTGCATCGGCATTGGCGGATCGCAGCAAGGCAGCACTGTTGGGGGCGTACATGGGCATCAACGCGGGGATCAAGCGTATATCGGGCCGTGGTGCACGCGACAATACGTTGGCTGATGCGCCGACCGGAAAGGTGCCGGCTTGACGTTGCATGGTGAACTATCGGCGCTTGCGCACTTTTGCGACGAGCTTCGTCGCGATCGTACGCGCATAGCCGGCGTCTTCTTCGCTCAGGCCGTGCAACAGCCAAAGTGTCAGCGGATAGCCGATCGCACAGACGACCGTACCCGCGAGCAAGGAGGCCAGCGGTGGCAACCTATGTACCCAGGGCAGGCAGCACAGCGCCGGTAGCGTGGCGGCGAGCAGGATACGAACGATCCGCGTCCACGGCAGCGGCGTTTTCGCAACGCGGACGGCCAAGCCGATGGTGGCGCCCGATCCCAGCAACGACAGCACCATCGCCGACAGCACCGCGCCTTCAAGACCGAATGCATACGTGAAACCGAATGCACCGGCAAAGCGCAGCGCGGTGAACAGCATCGTGAGTTGCATCAGGGCCGTCTGGCGATCGGCACTCATGAGATAGGCCGTCGCGCCTTGCCCGACTACGCTCGCCACGCGTGCGACCAGCAGGATCGCCAACACGGGTGCAGCCGCTGCATAAGCACTTCCATACAGCAATCCGATCGCCTGGCCGGAAAACACCACACCAAAGGTGATCAGTGGTGCACCGAGTACGAACAACCACGCGGTCATCGTGGCGAAGCGATGTTCCGCCTTGCCTTGGCCGCGACCGTGTGCGCTCGCCATCATCGGCAACAACTGCGCGCTCAAGACGCCCGGTACCAGTAGCGCCACACCTGCGGCGAGTGCATTCGCAACCTTGAACAAGCCCGCATGCGCTGCATCGCTGAACAGATTGAGCGACAACAGTTCGATCTCGCTGCTGCCGATGGTGCCCAGCACGATCGTGAATGCCACCACTTTCAGATGATGGCGAAGTCGCGCTTCGAGTTCCACAGGCAGCGTTACCGCGCCGCCCGGCATCGCGCTGATGAAAGCCGATGCGCGCCAATGCGAGATCAGATAGAACACCATGCCCGACATAACATAGATCACGAGAAACATCGGTAATGTACCGGCCTGCAGCCAAGCGACCAGCACCATCGCGAGATTGAGGCTGGCGCCGACACCCGCGACCACAGCGGTGGAGCCGAAATCCTGGTTTCCTTTCAGGACCGCGATATTGAACATGTACGGCGCGCGCAGCGCCACCGAGACCAGCAGCAGTGCCAGCAACCAGATGTCGACGCCCGGTGCCAGCCGTTGTCGGGCGAAGACGAAGACAAGCGACACCGCCAGCGCGACGATCGCCAGCATGACCCGCTGCATTCGCCGCAGCCGTTGCACCAGTGCCGCCTGGGTGTCTTCTCGTCCGGCACCGCGCAGTTCGGCGATGAACTTGATCGCGCCCATGGTGATGCCGGCATTGGCGATGACCACGGCCGTCGCCACGATCCACACCAACAAGCTGTAGATACCCATGTCGGTGGGCAGCAGCGCACGTGCCGTCACGATCGACGCCAGCAGCCCGAACAGATATTCGATGTAGACGGCGAGCGAAGAGAACGCCGTGTTCGTCAGGATCTTCCTGCTCATTCCCGGGTGTCGATAGGTGGAAAGGATCTATCGAACCATCTTGTTTCAAAGCATCTTGTTTCGACGCATGTTGTTTCGGTGCGGTCGAATGCGGGTCGCGACTGCTGCCTTGCATCGATCCGATGCAAGGCCATCGATCCGTACGACCGCATCGCAAAGTTCACAGACAGGCCTCGGTTCACAAGGTTTCGGAAAGACGGGTGCACGGAAAGGCAGCGCCATCGGCGACGTCGTGCCGGCTGTGGGGATTGTCTTACATTTCTGGTCTGCGAGCGGATACGTGGCCAGATCCGCGTCGATGTGCCGGCAGCGACGATACACGCAGGTCGGCGACCGACGCCAAGCGACGTGCATTCGATCAGCGCTTGACGTCCAGTCGCTCGTTTCTCACCACGGCCAGTACATCGTCGCAGTCCACAAGGTTGAAGTCGCCCGGGACGCTATGCTTCAGACAAGCGGCCGCGAGGCCGAAATGCAGACTGTCCGCATCGTTCATGCCATCGGTCAGGCCGTGCAGCACGCCGGCTGCGAATGCGTCGCCAGCGCCGATACGGTCGACAATCCCGCGCAGGGCATGGGTGGGTGTCGTATGCAATGCACCGTCGCGCGTGGCCATCAGCGCGCTCATGGCGTGATCGTCGACGCTGTGCTGGGTGCGTACGGTCGTGGCGATGCGCTGCAAACGGGGAAATTCCGCGAAGGCGCGCGCGGCGGCGGCGGCGAAGCGCGCACTCGGCTCGTCGGCCGATGCGCTGCCTTCGCCAAGGACGA
>JBGSID010000047.1:0-3174 GCA_041751895.1 Lysobacteraceae bacterium
CGTCGGCATTCTGCTCACCGGCGTTGCGATTCTCGGCGGCGTGATCTTGCTCGAATTGGTGAAAATCTCGATCGGCATGCCGATCCCGCTGCCGATCAACGCGACATGGTTCGCGGTTCTCGGCGCGGGAATGATCGTCTACGGCGTCCTGCAGATCGTCTTCGGCTGATCGGCGCTGTGAAGCATCGATCCCAGTCATAGGGTGCGCATGAGGCGCACTTTTTTCATGCCGCCGCGAAAGCGCACCCTATGCGGGCGTTGTCAGCCCACCGCCGCACGCACGTTGCGGAACATCCGCAGCCACGGCGAGTCTTCCGGCCAGTCGTCCGGATGCCAGCTCATGTTGACGCTGCGCGGGGTGCGCTCCGGATGCGGCATGAGGATGGTGGAGCGGCCATCGCGGCTGCTGAGGCCAGCGATCGCCAACTCGGAGCCATTCGGGTTTGCCGGGTAAGTCGACGCCGGACTGCCGTCGCCAGCGATATAACGCAAGGCGACCGTCGCCGCATTGCGATCTGCATCGCTGCCGAAGGTTGCACGGCCTTCGCCATGCGCGATCGCGACCGGAATACGCGAACCGTGCATGCCCGCGAAGAACAGCGATGGCGACTCGACAATTTCGAGCATGCCGAATCGGGCCTCGAACTGTTCGCTGCGGTTGCGCAGGAAACGCGGCCAGTGCTCGGCGCCGGGAATGATGTCCTTGAGTTGCGACAACATCTGACAGCCGTTGCACACACCCAGCGAAAACGTATCCGGACGCGTGAAGAATGCTTCGAAGGCATCACGCAGCGCAGTGCGTTCGAGAATGGAAGTCGCCCAGCCGCGCCCCGCACCGAGCACATCGCCGTAGCTGAAACCGCCACAGGCGACGAAGCCGGTAAAGTCCTCCAGCGCGATACGTCCGGCGATCAGATCGCTCATGTGCACATCGACCGCAGCGAATCCGACGCGATCGAATGCGGACGCCATCTCGATCTGGCCGTTCACGCCCTGCTCGCGCAGGACCGCGACCCGTGGCCGAGCGCCGGTCGCGATGAAGGGCGCGGCGATGTCTTCGCTCGCATCGAATGTCAGTTTCGGCTGCAGGCCCGGTGTGTCGTAGCGACGCACCGCGAGACGCTCCTCATCAGCCGACTCGGGGTTGTCGCGCAAGCGCTGCATCGCGTGGCTCACCGACCACCAGGCGTCGAACAATTCGTCCCAACGCCATTCGACCAGCACTTCACCGCCTTCCTGCACGCGGATATCCGACGCGGTGGTCGGGCGGGCAATGCGCTGTGCGCATTCGATCAGACCATGCTGCGACACGAGATCGGCAAATTCCGCGCGATCCTCACCGGCGATCTGCACGATCGCGCCGAGTTCCTCGCTGAACAATGTGCGCAACGGGTCGTCGCCCCAATCGTCGAGCGTGATATCGAGGCCCAGATGCGAGCAGAACGCCATCTCGCAGAGGGCCGCGAACGCACCGCCGTCGGAACGGTCGTGGTATGCGCGCACCAGTCCGCGTTCGCGCGCGACGCGGATCAGTTGAAAGAGATCGTGCAGACGCTCGGGATCGTCGAGATCGGGCACGCTGTCGTCGCTGTGGCGACCGCCGAACCCATCGTAGACCTGCGCCAGCACCGAGCCGCCCAGACGTTTGCGCCCGGCGCCCAAGCCAATCAGCCACAACTCGGTGTCCGCTTCGCGCGACAGCAGCGGCGTGAGCTGCGTGCGCGCGTCCGACACCGGCGCGAATGCGCTGACGACCAGTGACACCGGCGACACCGATTTGTGCGTTTCGCCGTCATGGGTCCACTGCGCCTGCATCGACAGCGAATCCTTGCCGACCGGAATGCTCAGTTCCAGCGCAGGACACAGCGCCATGCCGACCGCCTTGACCGCATCGAACAGGCGAGCGTCCTCGCCGGGGTGTCCGGCGGCAGCCATCCAGTTCGCGGACAGTTTGACCTGCTGCAAAGATTCGACCGGTGCGGCCAGCAGATTGGTGATCGCCTCACCCACCGCCATGCGCGCGGCGGCGGCGGCATCGATCAGCGCCAGCGGGCTGCGTTCGCCGATCGCCATCGCTTCACCAGCATGGGTCTCGAAACCGGCGAGCGTGATCGCGCAGTCGGCCACCGGCATCTGCCAAGGTCCGACCATCTGATCGCGCGCCGTCAAACCACCCACGCTGCGATCACCGATCGTGATCAGGAAGTTCTTCGCGGCAACCGTCGGGTGCGCAAGTACGCGCAGGCCGGCTTCGCGCAGATCAATCTCCTTGCGATCGAGCGTGGGCCAGCGAATCGACGCCGGCCGTGCGGTGTCGCGATGCATCTTCGGCGCCTTGCCGAAGAGGACATCCATGGGCAGATCGATCGCGGGCGATGACGGCACCGCGCCGACGACGGCACCGTAGCCCACCACCAACCGTTCTTCCGCCGTGGCCACGCCGACCGCAGCGAACGGACAGCGCTCGCGTTCGCAGAGCGCGGCGAACTCGGCCAGTCGCACCTGTGCCACGCCGAGCACATAGCGCTCCTGCGATTCGTTGCACCACAGCTGCATCGGCGACAGCGACGGATCATCGCTGGGCACTTTGGACAGATCGATCACGCCGCCCACGCCCGAATCGTGCAGCAGCTCGGGAATCGCATTCGACAGACCACCGGCACCGACATCGTGGAACCAAAGGATCGGGCTGTCTTCGCCCAGCGCCACGCAGCGGTCGATCACTTCCTGGCAGCGGCGCTCCATTTCCGGATTTTCGCGCTGCACCGAGGCGAAATCCAGATCTTCGGTGCTGTCGCCGGAGGCCACCGAACTGGCGGCACCGCCGCCGAGCCCGATCAACATCGCCGGGCCGCCCAGCACGATGACGGCATCGCCGGGCGAGAGTTTGATCTTCGCCACCATCGGCCGATCGATCGCGCCCAGACCGCCGGCCAGCATGATCGGCTTGTCGTAACCGCGGACCAGACCGTCGTCGCATTCGCGGACCTCGAAGCTGCGGAAATAGCCGGTGAGATTGGGGCGGCCGAATTCGTTGTTGAACGCAGCGCCGCCCAATGGACCGTCCAGCATGATCTCCAGCGCCGACGCCATCCGCGGATTGAGCGGGCGGTCGGGGCGGTCTTCGGAGTGCTCCCAGGGCTGTGGCAGGGTCGGGATGCGCAGGTGCGACAC
>JBGSID010000048.1:0-136074 GCA_041751895.1 Lysobacteraceae bacterium
GCCCAGCGAATGGCCCATGACTGCGGCGGCGGGCCCGTAGTGCTGGCCGACTGCAAGCAGATAGCAGGCGAAGTCGGGTAGGGTGGCGTGATCTCCGCCGCTCTTTCCATGTCCAATCTGGTCGAACGCGACGACGGCATAACCGGCTGCGCGCAGCGGCTCAACCCACTTCGCGATGCGTGTCCCATGGCTGGACCAGCCGTGCGCAAACAGGACATAGGGCTGCTGTGACGGATCGCCCCAGCAATAGGTGGCGATGTCGACACCATCGACATCCAGATGCTGCTCGACGGCATTGGCGCTGTTTGCCGCGACGGCACGCTGGCGACTGGATCGGAATGGCGTACAAAACAATCGTGCTGCGCGCGCCAGTGTGGTTTCCGGCAGTACGCGGCTTCCGATGACAAACTGCAGGCGGATCCGATAGAGTTTGAATAAATTACGAACGGTCGTGCTAATTTTGGCGCGCTTCATAGACATGACAGATCTCCGTGGAACGGATCAATCGTGGGTGACGAGATAGTTGGCGAGCAGGTGCTCGAACATGCGTTGGCCGCGTGCAGTTGCGGTATCGAGATCGATCACAGCCATGTCGTGCTGGACAGCGAGGGCGATCGCATTGATTTCAAAGGCGAACTGAGCAGTATCGATATCTCCGCGCAGTTCGCCGGAGACGATCGAGAGGCCAATCGCTCGCATCAGGCTGGCACGCCAGCGTTGGTGATGGGACAAGACCCGGTCCTGGAGTGGGCCAGGCCGATCGTCGTATTCGCTGACCGCTGACAACAGCAGGCAGCCACCTCGATCCAGACGCAACCAGCCGAACCAGTGGCCCACGATGGCGCGCAGCCGGGGCAGTCCGCGCGGCGTGCCGAGGGCAGGAATCAGGGTGTGTTGTCCGAAGCGTTCTGCTGCGAGATCTAGAACCGCAAGCTGCAGATCCTCGCGTGAGCCGAAATGGGCGAAGACTCCGCTTTTCGACATGCCCACAGCATCCGCGAGCGGCCCGATCGACAGGCCTTCCAGCCCGGCCGATGAGGCGATCATGTAGGCACGCTCCACGATCATGTCGCGGGTGGCTGCACCTTTGCCGGAGGAGGGGGCGGGAGTCATGCCGACTTTATAGAACGACCGTTCGTTTTAATGCAAGCGCAGGGCGACGAGCGGTTGCCCTTCAATGGCTCAGTCGCGGTAACGCTTGAGCAGATCGCCGTAAGCATCGATCCGGCGATCGCGCAGGAACGGCCATATCCGGCGCACGTGTTCACTGCGTGCCATGTCGATCTCGGCCATGAGGATGATCGGTTCGGCCCCGGCTTCAGCGAGAAACTCACCTTGCGGACCGAGGATGTGGCTGTTTCCCCAGAAGTCGATCCCTGCGGCATCCAGCGGCGATTGTTCGTGGCCGACCCGATTGCACGACAACACCGGCACACCGTTGGCGACGGCGTGGCCTCGGTGACTCAGGATCCAGGCATTGCGCTGGCGATCCTTCTCGGCTTGTTCGTCATTAGGGTCCCAACCGATTGCTGTCGGGTAGAGCAGCAATTCGGCGCCCGCCAGCGCCATCAGCCGCGCAGCCTCCGGATACCACTGGTCCCAGCACACCAGCACGCCGAGGCGACCGACTGACGTGTCGATGGGCGTGAAGCCCAGATCGCCAGGCGTGAAATAGAATTTTTCGTAGAAGCCCGGGTCGTCCGGAATGTGCATCTTGCGATACTTGCCGGCGGTGCTGCCGTCTGCGTCGAACACCACGGCGGTGTTGTGGTACAGACCTGCGGCGCGGCGCTCGAACAATGAACTGACCAGCACCACGCCGTGCCGTTTCGCAAGTAGTCCGAGGCGTTCGGTACTTGGTCCGGGAATCGGTTCGGCATGGTCGAATTCATCGACGGACTCATGCTGGCAAAAGTAAGCGCCGTTATGCAGTTCCTGGAGCAGTACCAGTTTGGCGCCACGTTTCGCCGCTTCGTCGACGCGATGTTCGATCAGCGACAGATTTGCCTCGGCACTGCCGTGGTTTTTTTCCTGGATCAGTGCAACGGGCAGGGTCTTTGTTTTCATGGCGAGCGACTGATTCCGTGTTCGATCGGAACGATGATTGTCTGGAAAGGAGTTCAGGCCAATACGCCTTCCGGCAACTGCATCGTGATGCAGTGCAGGCTGCCGTTCTGCCAGATCAAAGGGCGGCACGGGACCGGCATGATCGCGCGGCCTGGAAATGCTTCGGCCATGACTTCCTGTGCGCGTGCATCGGCGACATCGCCATAGGACGGGATCAGGATGGCGCCGTTGATGATCAGGAAATTGGCGTAGCTGGCGGCCAGGCGGCGGCCATCGTCGAAGACAGGTTTCGGCCAAGGCAGCGCGAACAGCCGATAGGGTGTGCCATCGCGCGTCCGCAGTGCGGTCAGCTCGGCAGCCATCGCCTGCAATTCGGGGTAATGCGTGTCGGTGACGTCATCGCAGCCCTGATAAATGATGGCGTCTTCGGCCGCAAAACGGGCCAAGGTATCGATGTGTGCGTCGGTGTCGTCGCCTTCCAGATAGCCATGGTCCAGCCATAGCACACGATCCTCGACCAGCCAGTCCGAGAGCCGTGCAGTGAGTGCGTCGCGGGATATCTCGGGATGGCGCTCATGCAGGCAGCGCCAAGTGGTCAGCAGTGTGCCGGCACCGTCGGTCTCGATACCGCCGCCTTCCAGTGCGAAATCGATTTCCTGCCGTTGTGCATCGACGAAAAGATTCATGTCTGTCAATGCTTCGATCAGACGGTCGTCTCGGCTGGCTTCGAATTTCCCGCCCCATCCGGTGAATCGGAAGTCGAGCAGGCGGAAGGCCGTTGCGCCATCTGTCGCACGCAGCGTCACCGGCCCGGAATCCCGCAGCCAAGTGTCGTCGTATTCGACGGTGACGAAGCGCACGCGTGCCATGTCGACCCGCGCCGAACGCAGTCGCGCTTCGGCATAGATCTGCAGATCATCGTCCGCGACGCAGATCACCGTGTCCTGGAAGGCGGTGATGGCAACGACGAGCGCGATGTAGGTTTCTTCGACGTCGACCAGACGCTGTGCCCAGTCGGTCTCGGCATGCGGCCACGCGATCAGAATGGCGGACTGGGGTTCCCATTCCGCCGGAAAACGATACGTAGGGGACATCGTCAGCGGATCGGCGGTTTTGGCCCGACTTCATTCGCGCCGGCGCGGATCACGACCGCATCGATCACGCGATCTTTCTCGAAATACACGACGAAGTTGGGGTAGGTCCAGCGGTTGATGGTCGGCCGTTTCCGGCTTTGTCCGCCGCGGGGATCAAGTCGCTGGGTGGGTGCGCCGAATTTGCGCTCGACATCGGTCATGCGCATGCCGCGGGTGGGGAGCGGGCCGGCCTCTTCGTTCACGCGTTCTATCAACAAGGTGTCGGCGAACGCATGCGGGGCGGCTGCGAACAGCACGGCGGCCAGGATGGTGGCGGAAAGATGGCGCATGGGGGAGTCTCCTCAGGCGGAATGCGGATGGCGTACGCAGGCGGTTGAGCCACGTGTCGCACCGATTGTAAGCGGATCGCGACGACGCGCGCGATCACCGATAATGTGGGGAGCAAGTTACGGCACGCCAGACGTGACAAAGGCCGCAGGGAGCGGCCTTTGTCCGGTTCTGCGGGCGCGTCGTATCAGACATTGCGCCGCGCTCGAAACCGCTGGATCAGCGCTGACGCGCCTTGAAGCGGGGATTCGACTTGCAGATCACGAAGACCTTGCCACGGCGGCGGACGACTTTGCAGTCGCGGTGACGGGCCTTCGCCGACTTCAGGGATGACAAGACCTTCATGGGGAACCTCGGCGATAACGCGGTTGAGTGTGAATGGGAATGATGCGACGGTAAAACAGCCGGCTATTCTGCCGGTATTTCGCAGGCGATTCAAGTGGTTGCGTTTGGCGCGATGAAGTCGGCGCTACGGGGCTGCCGGAGGCCCGGCTACAATCACCGTCCCCACATTCATTGCCGAGCCCCGATCATGCCCGATTCCATCGTTCCGGCTTCAAGCGCGCCGGTCCTGACCATCGACGGCCCGTCGGGCTCGGGAAAGGGCACGATCAGCCGTCTGGTCGCCAGCCGGCTCGGCTGGCATTACCTCGATTCCGGTGCGCTCTATCGAGGTGTTGGCATCGCCGCGAGCTGGGGCGGGTTGGACCTGGCGGACCCGGCATCGCTGGTGCGCTGCGCCTTCGACTGCCAGATCCGGTTTGAAGAAGATGCCTCCGGGGAGCTGCGGGTCATCGTGAACGGGGTCGACGCCACCGATGAGCTGCGCACTGAAACAGCTGGTGCTGCAGCATCAGCCATCGCTGCAGTGCCCGAGGTGCGGGCGGCGTTGAAAGACCGTCAACGTGCTTTTCGTCAATTGCCGGGACTGGTAGCCGATGGCCGTGACATGGGGACGGTGATCTTCCCTGACGCCCCCTACAAGGTGTTTTTGACCGCAAGCCCCGAAGAGCGGGCCGAAAGGCGCTATAAGCAGTTGAAAGACAAGGGGGTTTCCGTTATCTTGAGCGACCTGCTGCGAGAGATTCTCGCCCGCGACGCCCGCGATGCCAATCGCGCGGTGGCGCCTCTGCGACCGGCCGACGACGCCGTGCGCATCGACACCACCGGACTGGGCATCGACGCTGTCGTCGACCTTGTGCTGCCACTCGTGCCAGTACAACGGCCCTGACAAGTCGATCGCACGCAAGCGCTTCGCGCAGCAGTTATCGGCCCGACGTATCCAGTGCGCATGCACCGGGCGGCGGATCTTTTCACTTCCATCACTCCTACGGCCAAAGGCAATCCCGCCAGGCCCCTAAGGGTAGACCGGCTTCGCGGCGTGTCTTCATTCGTTTCATCGAAGACGAATCGTGACATTCCGGTCTGTGTCATCAACCGAGCAATCAATCCATGACCGAATCATTCGCAGAACTGTTCGAACAAAGCCAGGTAGTCAACCTGGCCAAGCTGAAGCCGGGCGCCATTGTCAGCGGCACCGTTGTCCAGGTGCGCACCGACGTCGTCGTCATCAACGCCGGCCTCAAGTCCGAGGGCATCGTGCCCATCGAACAGTTCCGTAACGACGCCGGCGAGATCGACGTCGCAGTCGGCGACATCGTCAAGGTGGCGCTGGACTCTCTCGAAAACGGTTTCGGCGAAACCGTCCTCTCCCGCGACAAAGCCAAGCGCGCGATGGTGTGGGACGAGCTGGAAGAAGCCCTCGAGAAGAACGAAACCATCACCGGCCGCATCAGCGGCAAGGTCAAGGGCGGTTTCACCGTCGACATCAAAGACGTCCGTGCCTTCCTGCCGGGCTCGCTGGTCGATGTCCGTCCGGTCCGCGACCCGGTGTATCTGGAAGGAAAAGAGCTGGAATTCAAGCTCATCAAGCTTGATCGCAAGCGCAACAATGTCGTCGTCTCCCGCCGTGCGGTGGTTGAGAGCGAGCATTCGGAAGAGCGCGAGCAGCTGCTCGAGAAGCTGGTCGAGGGTGCCAAGCTCAAGGGCGTGGTCAAGAACCTCACCGATTACGGCGCGTTCGTGGACCTCGGCGGTATCGATGGTCTGCTGCACATCACAGACATGGCCTGGAAGCGCGTGCGTCATCCGTCCGAAGTGGTCGAAGTCGGCCAGGAACTCGAAGTCCGCGTGCTCAAGTACGATCGTGAGCGCAATCGCGTCAGCCTCGGTCTGAAGCAGCTGGGCGAGGATCCGTGGGACAACATCGCACGCCGTTACCCGTCGAACATGCGCATGTACGGCAAGGTCTCCAACGTGACCGATTACGGCGCGTTCGTCGAGATCGAGCCGGGCGTCGAAGGTCTGGTCCACGTTTCCGAAATGGATTGGACCAACAAGAACGTCAATCCGTCCAAGGTCGTGCAGGTCGGCGATGAAGTCGAAGTGATGATCCTCGACGTTGATGAAGAGCGTCGTCGCATTTCGCTGGGCATGAAGCAGTGCTCGTCGAATCCGTGGGAAACCTTCGCGGCCATCCACAAGAAGAACGACAAGGTGTCGGGTCAGATCAAATCGATCACCGATTTCGGCATCTTCATCGGTCTGGACGGCGGTATCGATGGTCTGATCCATCTGTCGGATCTGAGCTGGAACACCACCGGCGAAGACGTCGTCCGCAACTTCAAGAAGGGCGACACCCTCGAAGCCGTCGTGCTCGCGGTCGATCCGGAACGCGAACGCATCAGCCTCGGCGTGAAGCAGTTGGAGCAGGATCCGTTCGGTCAGTTTATGGGTACCACGCCGAAGGGCTCGAAGGTCTCCGGCACCGTGAAGGAAGTCGACGCCAAGGGCGCGATGATCGATCTGGGCGATGGCATCGAAGGTTACGTCTCCGCGCGCGATATCAGCTACGACCGCGTCGAAGATGCCAGCCATCACCTCAAGGTTGGCGATACCATCGAAGCCAAGCTCATCGGCATGGACCGCAAGGGCCGTACGCTGCAGCTCTCGATCAAGGCCAAGGACGAAGCTGAGACTCAGGAAGCGCTTGCCGAGTACCAGAAGACGTCCGCCGATGCTGCCAGCGGCACCACCAAGCTCGGTGCATTGCTGCGTGAGCAGCTGGAAGGCCGCTCCGAGTAATCCGCACCACGGCCAGCGGCGACCCGGTTGTTCCCGGGTCGCCGCTTTGCCGCTCGGTTGCGGTTTAGTTGAAGGATTACGAACCACATGACCAAATCCGAACTGATCGAGATCCTGTCCCAGCGCCAGAGTCATCTGAAAGCCGACGATGTCGATCTTGCCGTCAAGTCGCTGCTCGAAATGATGGGCGGCTCGCTGGCTGGGGGCGAACGGATCGAGATCCGTGGATTTGGCAGTTTTTCATTGCATTACCGCCCGCCGCGTACCGGCCGCAACCCCAAAACCGGCGATGCCGTCGCGCTGCCGGGCAAGCATGTTCCGCACTTCAAGCCCGGTAAAGAGCTGCGTGATCGGGTGAGTGACGTTGTCCCTTTGCCGCCGGAAGACTGAGTTCGGCGACATCCAGCGGACGTCACCAGTCATACCTGTTGTGAGTTGCCTGGAGCCAAGCAGCCGCGCTGGATCGTCATCCATCGCATAGCGGCATACACTGACGCCTGCCAAGGCTCACTCCTCACTCGACCTGCCTACCTCATGCGTCTATTGCGCGCGTTCATCGCCATCGTGTTTCTGGCCGCCGGCATTGTGCTGGGCGCCCTGAATCCGGAACTGTCGACCGTCGATCTCGGTATCGCCCGTGTCCAGGCAGGTTTGGGTGTGATCCTGCTTTGTACGCTGCTTGCTGGTGTACTGATGGGAGGGTTGGTGATCGCGACTTCGGTCGTCTTGCCGCTTCGGCGCGAGTTGCGTCGCAATCGAGCCGCTGAACCGTCCCGGCTTGACGCAGCAGCGTTTACGCCGGCAACGACGGCGCCTCTGGAGCCTTAGATGGACTTCATCTCTGAGTGGTTCTGGTATTTCCTGTTGATTCCTCTGGCCGCTCTGATCGGCTGGGTCATCGGCCGTCGTGGTGGTGAGCGGCATAGCGAACATCAGGTCAGTCGGCTGTCGACGACGTATTTCCGCGGTTTGAACTATCTGCTCAACGAACAACCCGACAAAGCAATCGAGTTGTTCTTGCATGTCGCGGAACTCGACAAGGACACTTTTGAAACCCAGGTGGCATTGGGCCATTTGTTCCGCCGCCGCGGTGAAGTTGATCGAGCCATCCGCCTGCACCAGGGCCTCGTGCAGCGTACTGACATCAACGACCAGCAGAAAGTGCAGGCATTGCTGGCACTGGGCGAAGACTACATGCGATCGGGCCTGCTCGATCGCGCTGAAACCGTGTTCACCGACCTGTCGAAACTCGACGACCGTGCGCCACAGGCACTGCGCCACCTGATCGGCATCTATCAGGCCGAGCGCGACTGGGCACAGGCGATCGAGAAAGCGTCGCGTTTCGAAGCGGTTACCAGCGAGCCGATGGGTAAGCTCATCGCGCAATTCGAGTGTGAATTGGCCGAGCGAGCCCGTGTTGCAGGCGATATCGACCAGGCACGTGCGGCGATTGCACGCGCCTATGCGGCGGATTCGAATGCGGTTCGCGCTGGCATGCTCGAAGGACGCATCGAATTCGAAACCGCGCACTATGCAGCGGCGATACGCGCCTTTGAGCGTGCCGCCCGCCATGATCCCGACTACCTCCCGGAAATCCTGCCATCGTTGCTGGTCTGCTACGAGAATGTAGGAGACCCCAGCGGTGCGCGTACGTTTCTCACCGAGATGTGCGAGCACTATCGAGGCATCGCGCCGGTCTTGGCATTGACCCGATTGGTCGAAGCCGGGGAGGGCGTGCATAGCGCTCGCGATTATCTCGCCCAACAATTGAAAGAGCGTCCGTCCGTTCGCGGCGAAGCCGCACTGATCGACCTGAGCCTTGCCGACAACGCAGACCCTATCGCCACGCTCCATGATCTTAAGCACGTCACTGAGCAATTGCTGGTACGCAATCCGAGTTACCGCTGCAATCGTTGCGGCTTCGGTGCCCGGAGTCATCATTGGCAATGCCCCAGTTGCAAAGAATGGGGAACGGTGAAGCCGCTGCTGAATTACGCCGTGGTGTGAGATGAGTCTCCAATCAGGTTCGGTGGCTTGGTTCGTGTTGTTCGCGGCGATTGCCGCCGCAGGCACGTGGGCGGCCAGGTCGTATGCGCTGCACAGGCAGTTGCTGGATCAACCGGGTGAGCGCCGCAGCCATCATGTGGCCACCCCGCGCGGTGGTGGCATCGCCATCGTGCTGGCATTGCTGATCGCGATTGCAGCGATGATCCTGCGCCAGCCAAGTCAGATCGTGCTACTTGTCTGCGCGGGCCTGGGTCTGTCGCTGGTGGCAGGTATCGGCTGGGTTGACGATCATCGACCGTTGTCACCGTGGCCCCGATTGGTGGTGCACGTGATCGCCGCCGGATGGCTCGCGGCCGGCTTCTATCTCTCCGGCAGCGGCGGCGCGGTCTCGATTCTGACGTTCCTATTGGCATTGGTGCTGATCAATGTCTGGAATTTCATGGATGGCATCGATGGCTTGGCCGCTTCGCAGGCAACGCTGGTTGCGGCGGCATTGGCCTTGTCATCAGGCAGTCCGTTGGCGATTCATCTCGGGTTGGCGTTCATCGCGGCAATCTTCGGCTTCCTGCCGTTCAATTTCCCGCAAGCGAAGATTTTTCTGGGAGATGTGGGTAGCGGGGCATTGGGTTTCGCGTTGGCGCTGTTTGCCGGGTTGGCGTTACGGGAAATGCCGTTCGACTCGTGGCCTCTGGCGGTTCTGCCCTTGAGTGCGTTTCTGATCGATGCGGGCCTCACGTTGCTTACGCGGATTCTGCGCGGTGAGCGTTGGTGGACAGCACATGTAGGGCACGCGTATCAGCGTTGGGCGAGGCGCGTGGGTCAACACGTTCCTGTCACCCTCTGGTATGCGATGTGGACGCTGGTCGCGAGTGCGGGAATGGTTTGGCTCCTGACGGAACACCGGAAAGGAGTCGAGATGGCGGTAATGGCGTGGTTGGCACTGGGAAGCGGGCTCTGGTACTGGCTGCGAAGCCGGCCGGACTCGCATTTCGTAACCGAGGAGACAGACGCATGACCGCATGGAAAGACCGTTTAGGCGGGGCATGGCCGCGCGCTGCAATCATCCTTCATGACTTGTGCATGGTCTGGCTGTGTTGGACTGGCCTGATGCAGTTCCGTTACTCCATGCTCGATATCCCTGTATCGCCCTCGCTCTGGTCCACGGAAGCCCTGTTGGTGCTGGTTGCGCAAGGGTTGGTCTCCTGGCAAGTCGGTCTCTATCGTGGCGTCTGGCGCTTTGCCAGCGTCCCGGATCTCATCAATATCCTGAAGGCGAGCACCGTCGGTCTGCTCTCCATTCTCCTTGTGCTTTTCATCTACAACCGTCTGGATCAGGCGCCACGCTCGGTCCTGGTGATGTATCCGCTTGTACTGACGTTGATGCTGGGGGCTCCACGCTTGCTGTACCGTTCGTGGAAGGATCATGGCCGGATCAACAGCGACAAGGCCGCCGTACGGGTTCTGATTCTCGGTGCCGGACAGGCGGGCGAAGCACTGGTTCGCGATCTACGCCGCACCGGGGCGTATCAGCCGGTTGGTTTTCTCGATGATGCGAGCAAACTGCGCGGCAGCCATCTCCATGGTGTTCCGGTACTCGGCAGGATCGATGATGTCGTGCGGATCGCGCCCGAAACCGCAGCCAAACTACTCGTTATCGCCATGCCATCGGTCGAGGCGGATCGCATTCGACGCGTGATCGAGGCCTGTGAACGCACCGGTTTGCCGTTCCGCATGGTCCCGCGACTCAACGATATTCTCGAAGGGCGTTCACTGCCCGGTGAACTGAAGGAAGTCGCGATCGAAGATCTGCTGGGTCGCGACCCGGTAGTGCCTGATTGGAAGGCGATGCGTGACTGGCTTGGTGGCCGCAGTGTCCTGGTGACTGGTGCTGGTGGCTCGATCGGTTCGGAATTGTGCCGGCAATGTGCCCGGCATGGCGCGAGCAAGATCGCGCTGGTCGAGATAGACGAATTGTCGTTGACCACGATGCAGATGCGTCTGCGTCGCGATTTTCCGGAAATCGAACTTGCTCCAGTGCTCGGCGATTGCGGGGATCCAGCTGTCATGCGGCACGCGCTGGCGCTGGTACAACCCGACGCGGTGTTCCATGCCGCTGCGTACAAACAAGTGCCGTTGCTCGAAGCACAGCTGCGTGAGGCTGTTCGCAACAATGTGCTTGCGACCGAAACCGTCGCCCGCGAGAGCTCAGCCGCCGGTGTTGGCACCTTCGTGCTGATCTCGACTGACAAGGCGGTCGACCCGGTGAACGTGCTGGGTGCGACCAAGCGCCTTGCCGAAATGCTCTGCCAATCACTGGCCGATCCGCGTTCGACCCGTTTTGTGACCGTGCGTTTTGGCAACGTGCTGGACTCTGCAGGTAGTGTGGTTCCGTTGTTTCGGGAGCAGATCCGCAATGGCGGCCCGGTTACGGTCACCGATACCGAGGTCACCCGGTTCTTCATGACCATTCCGGAAGCGTGCCAGCTGATTCTTCAGGCGTCCGCCATCGGCTCGCAGCAGGCGATCTACACGCTCGACATGGGCGAGCCCGTGTCGATCCGCTTGCTCGCCGAGCAGATGATCCGGTTGGGTGGGAAGCAGCCGGGCCGAGACATCGCCATCGTCTATACCGGCCTGCGGCCCGGCGAAAAGTTGCACGAAACGCTTTTTCACGCGGACGAACGTTACCGCCCGACCTCGCATCCGAAGATTCTTCAGGCACAGCCCAGGCAGGTACGAGCCGACGCGATCGCGAACGCATTGGTGAGGATGCGCGACGCCAGCACCCGTTACGATCTGGAGGCCCTGGCCGCCATGCTGCGCGAAGCCGTTCCTGAGTTCGTGCCCACCTCAATCAACGGTGAATCCCACGCGCATGCCGCGACCGTGGTCGCATTTCCTGCACGTAACGCGCGTAGAACCTGATGACCTCGAAAAATAAAAATCCCCGCATACGCAAGGCAGTTTTTCCCGTCGCCGGCCTCGGTACCCGCTTCCTTCCGGCCACCAAGACGGTGCCGAAAGAAATGCTGCCGATCATCGATAAGCCGTTGATCCAATACGCCGTGGATGAAGCCATCGAAGCCGGTTGCGACACGTTGGTGTTCGTGACCAATCGCTACAAGCACGCGGTTGCGGATTATTTTGACAAGGCCTACGAACTCGAACAGAAGTTGGAGAAGTCCGGCAAACACGAACAGCTCGCTCTGGTGCGGAATATTCTGCCGCCGCACGTGCGGGCAGTTTTCGTGACCCAGACCGAGGCGCTCGGATTGGGCCATGCAGTGTTGTGTGCAAAGGCCATCATCGGCGATGAACCGTTTGCGGTTTTGTTGCCGGATGACCTGATCTGGAATCGTGGCGAGGGTGCGCTCAAGCAGATGGCAGATGCCGCTGAAACCAGCGGTGCCAGTGTGATCGCGGTACAGGATGTGCCTCCCAGCCAAACCGGTAGCTACGGCATCGTAGCCACGGATGCCTTTTCCGGGCGTGCAGCCCGCATCCGCGGCATCGTCGAAAAACCGAAACCCGAGGTGGCTCCGAGCAATCTTGCGGTGGTCGGTCGATACGTGCTCGACAGCCGTATCTTCGATCTGCTCGAGGCCACGACTCCGGGCGCCGGCGGCGAAATCCAGCTGACAGATGCGATCGCTGCTCTGCTCGTGGAAAAACCTGTGAATGCTTACCGATTCCAGGGCACTCGCTTCGACTGCGGCACGCATCTGGGCCTGATCGAAGCGACCATCCGTTACGCGCTGGATCACGAGACACTCAGTGACGCTGCGCGTGGAATGATGCAGAACGCGCTCAGCGAACTGGGTGTTGTCGACCTCGATTGAGGGCGCACCGGGAGCATGCTGCAAGTGAGCCATCGCATGTGCGATGGCCGCCCGACACCAGGCCCCACGGCTACAGGATCTTGCCTGCCACGTGCGATGTCGATGTCGACAACGCGCAGTGGGTGGTATTTCCCGACAGAAATTCTGTTATACACTCGGGCGGCGACTCCCCGGTGAGATTGACTGGAGCGACGTGAAAGTTTGGTCGGCTCGCATGCGGGTTCGTACTTGCGGTTATCACTACTATGGAAATGGAGCAGTCATGATGGATAGCAAGCAGAAACTCTTCGCGTTCAAACTGGCGGCAAAAGTCGACGCCAAGCAGCAAAACAACGAATCCCAGGGCAAATGGAAAGCGCAGGAAGGCGTTGCAGCCGCTGGCTGTACCGACTACCGCTTCCCGGGCAATGTGCGATATGCGCACGCGACCTTGGGTGCCGACCGCGGAATCTATTGCTGATCGCAGTTGGTCATTTTCATGTGGCCGCTTAGGCGGCTCTAGAGACGGCAGGGATTCCATCTGGAATCCCTGCTTTTCGTGATGATTCCCTACGCATGGAACCATCGATGCAGTCACGTTCGATTCCATGACCGAATCCATCCTGATCGTTACCGATCGAGCCGATATCCATGCCGACCTCGTGGCCTCGCGTCTACAGGAAAGAGGCGCGACGCATTTTCGCCTGAATCTTGATGAGTTCCCGGCGCATTACGATCTGGATTTTGGATTCGATGGTCAAACGTGGTCTGGGCGGTTACGACATCTCCCCAGCGATACGACCATCGAGATTGCTGATATTCGCGCAGTGTGGACCAGGAAAACTGCAGAATTCCTGTTTTCCGGCGCACTTTCCGTTCAGGAAAAAGCCTACGCGATCGGCGAGATGACGCATGTGCTGGCGGGTTTCCTGCATTCACTCGACTGCTACTGGATGAGCCACCCTGCAGCGGTTCGGGCAGCGCAATGGAAGGGCGAGCAACTGCTTCGTGCTTCGCGTTTCGGCTTTCGAGTGCCTCCGTCACTGATCACGTCCAGCAAGGCGGCTGTGCTCGCTTTCCGCGAGAAGGTGGGCGGAGACATTGTATTCAAGACGATGGACTCGCCATTTCTCGCGGCCGATGAAGTCTCTGACGACGAGCGGATCGCCAACGGTATCGCAACCACGTTGATCGATGCCGACAGCGAGGATCTGCTCGACGCTGTCAGCGAACTGCCGTGCTTCTTTCAGCAATATGTCTCCAAACGCTACGAGATTCGTGCCACCGTGATCGGAGAACGGATCTTCGCTGCGAAGATCCACTCACAAGACGATGCGCGTACGCGGGTCGACTTCCGCAATTACGATGCGCCGGTTCGCTATGAAGCGACACGGTTGCCTGAGAAGATCGAACGTCGTTGTCTCGATTTCGTGCGCAGCTACGGGCTTAATTTCGGTGCGATGGATCTTATCGTGGACGAGTTTGGCGATTATGTGTTTCTGGAAAACAATCCGGGCGGGCAGTTCCTGTTCGTTGAGCAACGGATCCCTGAGCTACGGATGATCGATGCGTTGGCGGATCGTTTGATCGAGGGCGCAAGATCGAGAGGGTCGTTATGACGCTGTTTCCACAGATTCAATCGATGGAAGCCTTCACCGGCGACCGTGTGCTTGTGTTCGCTGCCAGCAAGATCGACATCGATCTGTTGCCGACCTTGTATGACACTTTGCGCGCGATGGGCAGGACGCGACGATTGACCGTGGTGATTCAATGTCGAGGCGGCGAAGTGAATGCCGCGCGTCGAATCGCATTGTTGCTTCATGGATTCACGGATTGTCTGGTGTTCGCCGTACCGCACTTCTGTGAATCGGCCGGTACGGTGATGGCACTTGCCGCGCGCGAAATCATATCGGGTCCAATGTCGATCTTTTCCCCGATCGACCCCCATCTTGCTGCGGAAAACAGTAGCAATGGGTCAGCCTCCGCACTGTCGGCGCAGGATATCCGCCAGTTCTGGCGAATGGGTCAAGACTGGTTCGGCCTGGAGGAAGGCGACGCAAAAGCGCTCGCATTGAAAGTCCTCTGTGAAAATATTTTCCCGTCGACGCTGACCTCGTTTCATCGCTGCACGCTCGAGTTGGAGTCGATCGGCGATGAGCTGCTGTCACTGCATATGGCGGATACGCCCCAGTCGATCAGAGCCGAGATCGTGAAAACGTTACTGTATGGTTTCCATTCGCATGTGCATGCATTGACGGGCGATGATCTGAAATGGATCGGATTGCCTGTTCGTCAGGATGAAGTCATCGAGAACCTCGGCTGGGAGCTCGTCCGTGAGTTACGGTGTCACGTCGGGCCGGAGTCTCGGGACACACTGGAAGGCGACTGGTACGACGCCCTCATCGCCACACGCGACGGTGCGGTCCGCAGACGCAGACGCATGGATGCGCCCGCGAATGTGTGGGAGCGGATCGAAACGACGGGATGACCATCGCAGACTATTTCGTCGAGTTGTGCAGGCTCCATGTCCTGATCGCAATGCTGTTTGCGGCGGCAGGCAAGACCTTCGATTTCGCTGCGTTCCGTGAAAGCCTCCTGGAGTCCTTTCCTGTTTGGCAGCGTGCGCATGGCGTGCTCGCTTCCATGATTCTCGGGGCGGAGTGGGGGATTGTCGTTCTGATGCTGGCGGGTGGCACTGCGGCGCGTACTGGCATATGGGCGGCGACCGGCTTGTTTGCTGTGTTCACGGCGGTGTTCGTGTGGGCGCTGGTGAATGATCGGGCCATTGTCTGCAGCTGTTTCGGCGCATCGGGGCATCGTATCGGCGGCATCGATCTCGTCCGTAATCTTCTGCTGACCACGGCAGCTGCAACCGTGGCGTTGTGGCCCTCAATGGCAGCGCCTTTGCCATTGATCCAGCAGCTGATCCTGCTTGCGATCGCATCGATATCCATATTTATATCGGTATGGATGCGCGATGTGTTCTGGCTGCTCCGCGCCAAAGCGGTTGGTTGAACGCGATGGATGCACAGACCCGGTTCATTGTGTTCGCGCTGCTTGCTCTGAGCGTGTCGGTCGCGCTCAATTTCCTGCTGACGCTCAGGCTTGCGGCGATCGTTGGGGCTCGTGAGTACGAGCGTCAGCCCATGGCGTTGCCCGTGGGCAGTGTTATGCCACAATTTTCCGCCAGACGCCTGCGCGACGGTCGAATGATCGCATCCAATACGCTGCAAGGGGCTGCGGCGGTGCTGGTGTTCCTGTCGCCTCAATGCGGTGATTGCCGCATCCGGCGTGGTGAAATTGCGCAGATGCGCGCTGCGATGCGAAACGCAGGGGTGACCCTATGGGTATTTGGCGCTGGAACAAGGCGGAGTGTCACGGCATTCCTTGCGGATACGCCGCTGCTCGACGATGTCATGGAGATCAGGACGTCGGTGTGGCGGAGGCTCAATCCCCGAAATGCCGCACCTTTTTATCTCTTCGTCGATGATGAGGGAACGATTCTCGCCAGCCATTTTATCGGCGATGCTGATTGGCAGAGCTTCTGCGATCAGATGCAGGCTGAAATGCGTGCGATGTCCGAAACGCCGGGTGGGCTGGTTCCGCTCGCCGTTGCAGAAGATGCAGAAAGTGCGTCCGTAGAGGGCTAAGCCAGCGCGACGCGCGTTTGAGTAATTGATCTGCTAGCACACGTCTGTCAGAGGCAGCTCTGGCAGGGGCAGTAATTGAAGTTTGGCGAGTTCTGCATAAAGCCCGCATTCCATCAGCAGTTGCGCATGCGTGCCTTGCGCGATGATCTTGCCTTGATCAACGACGACGATGCGGTCGGCTTTCTGTACGGTCGACAGTCTGTGTGCGATGACCAGTGTCGTTCGATTGCGCATCAGAACATCCAGCGCCCGCTGTATGGCCTGTTCGCTCTGCGCGTCGAGCGCGCTGGTGGCTTCGTCCAGTAACAAAACGGGCGCATTCCTGAGGAGGGCGCGGGCAATCGCGAGTCGCTGGATCTGTCCGCCTGAAAGCATGGCTCCGCGTTCGCCGATTTGGGTGTGCATGCCCTGTGGCAACTCGGAGACGAAGTCGAAGGCTTGGGCAGCCTGGAGTGCGGCCTCGACTTCTCTTTCCGTCGCGTCCAGGCGCCCATAGCGGACATTGTCGAGAACCGTTGTCGCGAAGAGCGTTGGAGCTTGGGAGACCACCGCGACGGCAGTCCGCCAAGTCGAAGGGTCGATATTGCGCAGATCGATGCCGTCCACCGAAACACTACCGGTCACCGGGTCGTAGTGCCGCAGCAACAGTGATAGCACCGTGCTTTTCCCGGCGCCAGAAGGGCCCACCAGCGCCACGGTTTCGCCGGGTTCGAGTCTCAGGTCGAATGCTTCCAATACGCTGCAATCAGTGCGTTGCGGATAATGGAATCCAACAGTATTGAAGTGGATCTCGCCATGCATTGGCTGTGGCAGCGCCACTGGCTGCGATGGCACCGGAATGGTCGGTGTTGCGGACAGCAGCTCTTCGATTCTTCCCATGCCTCCGGCGGCGCGTTGCACGTCGTTCCATATTTCGGCGAAATCGCCGAAGGCCATCGCACAGATCGCGGCATAGACCATGAATTGGCCCAGCTCACCGGGAGTCAGTCCGTTTGTTTGCATCGATTTTGCGCACTGCCATAGGACGAGCAACAAAACGCCGAATACCAGCGCGATCGCCGTGAATGTAATCAGTGCCTGGATTGCGATCCGATGATCGGCTGCTTTGACCGCCCGTTTGAGCGCCGAAGCGTAGCGATGGCGTTCGTGCGATTCGCGGGCGTGGCTGCGGACGGTCACGACCGCGCCCAGTGCTTCCGCCGCAAGCGCGTTGGCATCACCGAGCCGGTCCTGTGCCGTACGCGCGACCATGGCCAGATGCTTTCCATTCATCAGGATCGGCAGGGCTGTCAGCGGCAATACCAATGAGGCCCATGCAGCAAGTCGCAGGTCGGTTGACGCCAGCATGACAGCACTGCCGATGAATGCGATGGTGCTACCGATTGCCGATGGCAGGCTGACCGCAACCACATTGCGCAACAGTTCGGCGTCCACAGCCAATCTGGAGATCAGCTCACTGCTGCGGTTCTGATCGTGGAAGGCGACATCGAGGGAGATGAGTTTGCCGTATAGCCGTGAACGTAGGTCCGCCACGACGCGTTCGCCGAGCAGTGAAATCAGCAGGAACTGGGCGGCTCTTGCCCCGGTGGACAGCACAATCGCCACCAGCATCCACAGGAAGGACCGATCGACCATCGCGGTATCGGTGAATCCTTCATCAAGCGTGAGCCGTACGGCGATCGGGAGCATCAGCGTCGCGATGCTTGCGCACCCCATCGCGATCACCCATGCGGAAAACAAGCCACGTTCCCTGCGTAGAAATGGCCACAGGGTTCGGAGATCAGCGATGGTCGGAGAGGGCGGTGTCAGCGTTGGATTGGGGGGCATGGGGCAGCAGGTCGAGGGAAATTGCCGTGACCAAAACCGACGATGGCCCGTCCTTGGTCAAAAGATCAGCGCAGCGTCGCGCCTTCCTGAAATCAGTCTAGCAGCCGCTATTGCGGAACCCGGGTGATCATGACGTGGCGAATACCGCTGACACCGGAGGTCAGAAACTCATGGGCGGCCGAAGCGGTCAATTCGTGGTTCCACCCTGTAATATCTGCCGGGGGTAGCGAATCGACTTCCCAGGGGCATGGAGGCGTCGACGATCTGATGCAATTGGCCGACAGAGGGGGCGAGTGCGGATGAGTGACAGCACAGCGTTCGGCGGACGGTCGCTCACTTATACGGGTTTGGCGTGGCGCTGGTCATTGACGACGCTGGTCATCGTTGCCTTGTGGATAGGTGCTTATTACGCCTCCAGGATGCTTGAGTACGACAATTTCGCGAGCCTGTGGTTTCCGCCGGCCGCGGTGACGTTCGCCGCGTTCATGGTGTTCCGTTGGCGGGCATGGCCAGGGCTATTCTTCGCCAATATCCTCGGGGCAATAGCGACCTTTCATCGTGAAGGCGTTGCGCTGACAGGTAGCGCGCTCGATGACGGATTTCTGTTCACAATCGTGCACTGCATCGCATATTGCATGCTCGCCGAGGCGGTACTTCGATCCATTCCCCGCGATCTCACGGCCTCCATGGCGAAAACCGTCGTGATCTTCCTGCTGGGCGGAATGGTCGCTGCGCTGCTCGCTGCATTGGGTGGCGCCTGGGTCACATCAACACTGGGCGGTCTCGCGCCGAAGGGGGGCATGTGGCCGCTTGTGCTCCCATGGCTGATCGGTGACTACGCGGGATTGATCGCGATTGGACCGCTGCTCATTCTCTTCATGCGATGTTTCTCCGCACGTTTGAATATCCGCGTGCCGCATCGCTTGTATGCCTTCGATGAGTTGCCACGCCCGCAGCGCAGCCCCGGTTCGTTCGCGCTGAGGCTGTTGTCGGTGCTCAGCGTCGCGACGCTGTCGTTGCTGGCGATCGCTCAGGCGCCGAACAACGAGCCACTTCTGTTCATCGTGTTCATCGCCGTCGTGCTTCAGCTGTGGATCGTGCATACCCAAGGCGTGATTGAATCGATGATTTCGATTGCGTTGTTCAGCTTGACCTTGGTCGTGCTCGTCTATGTGCTCGGCTTGGGCGAGCATGCGCTGACCCTGCAGTTTGCGATGATCACGCTCGCCGCCGGCAGTTACTTCGGCCTCACGGTTCCGATGCTGTATGCCGACAACATGCAGCTTCGTCGGCTCCTGATCCATGACGCATTGACCGGCGCGTACAACCGGCATTTCTTCGTTGAGCTGTCGCACCAGGCGATCCGGCAGTCCCGTATCCGCAATCGTCCGGTATCGATGATGATGATCGATCTCGACAACCTCAAATCGATCAACGATCGCTACGGCCATGCTGCGGGCGACCAGGCGCTGTCCCACATCGTGCAGATCTGCCAGGAGTCGCTCACCGATACGGATCTGTTGGGGCGCCTGGGCGGCGACGAATTCTGCGCGCTGCTGCCGGGGCTCGATCACGCAGCCGCAGCCAACGCGGCAGGTCGCTTGATCCAGGCGGTGCGCGGCTCGACGTTCACGTTTTCCGGTGAGATCAAACCCGGCTTGAGTATCGGTATTGCGACCACGCAAAGCGACAACGACGATTACGAAAGTCTCTGGATGCGCGCGGATTCGGCGCTCTATGTGGCAAAACGCAGCGGCCGCAACCAGATCGCACAGGAAGAGCCGGCCGTGGCCTGATGGCATGATTCCGCGCCGGACACGGCGTAAAAAAGAAGGGAGCGCGAGCGCTCCCTTCCTTGGCCTATCGGCACAAACCGCGTGTTTCGGGGTCAGAGCGCTTCGAAAATGCCCGCTGCGCCCATGCCCGTACCGATACACATCGTGACCATGCCGTATTTCTGCTGGTGGCGGCGCATGCCATGCACGATGGTCGCGGTACGGACTGCACCGGTTGCACCGAGTGGGTGACCGAGCGCGATCGCGCCGCCGAGCGGGTTGACCTTCGATGGGTCGAGTCCGCAGGTGCGGATCACCGCCAGCGCCTGCGCGGCGAAGGCTTCGTTCAATTCGATCCAGTCCAGCTGATCCTGGGTGAGACCGGCCTGCTTGAGCGCTTTCGGAATCGCAGCGATCGGTCCGATGCCCATCACTTCAGGACGCACGCCGGCGACTGAAAAGCTGACGAAACGGGCGAGCGGGGTGAGGCCGTAATCCTTGATGGCCTGCTCGGATGCCAGCATCACGGCGCCGGCGCCGTCGCTCATCTGCGAACTGTTGCCGGCGGTGACGGTGCCGCCGAACATGCCGTTGCGGAAGACCGGCTTCAGCTTGGCGAGGCCTTCGGCCGACGAATCCGGGCGCGGGCCTTCGTCGTTCTCGATCAGCGCCTGCCTGATCCGCACGGCATTTCCGGCGAGATCCGGGATGCGCGAGATCACGTCGTAGGGCGAGATTTCGCTGCGGAATTCGCCGGCCTGGATTGCGGCGATGGCTTTCTGGTGCGAGGCGAGGGCGAAGGCATCCTGATCCTCGCGCGAGACCTTCCATTCCTCTGCGACTTTTTCGGCGGTGATGCCCATGCCATAGGCGATGGCGATGTTCTCGTCCTTCGCGAACACCTGCGGGCTCATCGCGACCTTGTTGCCCATCATCGGCACCATCGACATCGACTCTGTACCACCGGCGAGCATCAGGTCGGCGTTGCCGAGGCGGATCTGGTCGGCTGCCATCGCCACGGCCTGAAGGCCGGAGGAACAGAAGCGGTTGATGGTCTGCGCTGCGACGGTGTTCGGCAGGCCGGCCAGCAGCACGCCGATGCGCGCCACGTTCATGCCTTGCTCGCCCTCCGGCATGGCACAGCCGATGATGGCGTCGTCGATACGGCTGACATCAATGCCCGGGGCCTGCGCGACGACGCTGCGCAGCACGTGCGCCAGCATCTCGTCGGGACGGGTGTTGCGGAATACGCCCTTGGGCGCCTTGCCAACCGGGGTGCGGGTGGCGGCGACGATGTAGGCGTCCTGGATCTGCTTGCTCATTTGGATGACTCCGGATTCTGGATTCGTGGAAAAGGATTCGTAGGAGACCCGGGCTCGATGTTCGCGAGCCCGGATTCGATGTCACGAATCTCAGTTCCTCAGGGGCTTGCCGGTCTGCAGCATGTGCATGATCCGGGCCTGCGTCTTCGGCATCTGCGCCAGCGCGATGAAGTGCTCGCGCTCGAGGCGGATCAGCCATTCCTCGTCGACGAATGCGCCGCGATCGACTTCGCCGCCGCACATGACGGTGGCGATGCGGCTTGCGATCTCATAGTCGTGTTCGGAAATGAACCGGCCTTCCAGCATGTTCACCAGCATCATCTTGAAGGTGGCGATACCGACATCGCCGGCGACCGGGATGCGGCGCGCCGGCATCGGCGGACGATAGCCGGATTCGGCCAGCGCAAGCGCCTGCTGCTTGGCGATATGGAGCAATTCGTAGGCGTTGAAGGCGACGACATCATTCTGCCGCAGCAGACCGAGCTGTTTCGCTTCGACCGCCGAGGCCGAAACCTTCGCCATGGCGACGGATTCGAACATCGGCTTGAGCTGGGCGAACACGTCTCCACCTGGACCCGCCGCCTCTGCAGCACGTACCGCGAATTCTTTCAGGCCACCCCCCGCCGGCAACAGACCGACGCCAGCTTCGACCAGACCGATATAGCTTTCGAGATGAGCCACGGTGCGGGCGGTGTGCATCTGGAACTCGCAGCCGCCGCCGAGGGCGAGACCACGCACCGCGCCGACCACCGGCACCAGCGAATACTTGATGCGCTGGCTGGTGGCCTGGAAGTTGGCGACCATCGCCTCGAAGCCCTTCACGTCGCCGGCCTGCAGCAGGCCCAGCGCACCGGAGAGATCGGCGCCAGCCGAGAACGGTTCCTTCGGCTGCCAGATCACCATGCCGCGGAAATCACGCTCGGCGATACCGATCGCTTCCTGCAGGCCGTTGAGCACGTGGTCGTTGACCGTATGCATCTTGGTCTTGAACGACGCGACCGCGATGCCATCGCCGTCGTGCCAGAGGCGGATACCGTCATTCTCAAATACGGTTTCGCCGGGAGCAAAACGCTCGCCCAGCAACGGATCGGGGAAACGCTGGCGCTTGTAAACGGCCAGCGTGGAGCGGGGCAGGTTGGCGCCCTTGGCCGGGCTGTAACTGCCGTCGGCAGCGTGTACACCGTCGCGGCCGTCCAGCACCCAGGCCGGGAGAGCGGCATCGCTCATGGCCTTGCCGGCGGCAATATCGTCGGCGATCCACTGCGCGACCTGCTTCCAGCCGGCGGCCTGCCAGGTCTCGAACGGACCGAGCGACCAGCCGTAGCCCCAGCGGATCGCGAGATCGACATCGCGAGCGGTATCGGCGATATCGGCCAGGTGATAGGCGCTGTAGTGGAACAGGTCGCGGAACATCGCCCACAGGAATTTGGCCTGCGGATGTTCGCTCTCGCGCAGCTTGGCGAATTTCTCGGCCGGGTTCTTGATCTTCAGGATCTCGACCAGCTCCGGCGCAGCGCCGCGGTCCGAAGGACGGTAGTCCTGCTTCTCCAGATCGAGCACGACGATGTCCTTGCCGGCCTTGCGGAAGATGCCGGCGCCGGTCTTCTGACCCAGCGCGCCCTTCTCGATCAGCGCGCCCAGCCAGGCCGGCGCGTTGAAGTATTTGTGCCATGGATCGTCGGGCAGGGTATCGGCCATGGTCTTGATGACATGGGCCATGGTGTCCAAACCGACCACGTCGGAAGTACGGTAGGTCGCCGATTTCGGGCGGCCGACCAGCGGACCGGTCAGGCCGTCGACTTCATCGAAGCCGAGCTTGAAGGCGTGGGTGTGGTGGATCGTCGCCAGGATCGAGAACACGCCGATGCGGTTGCCGATGAAGTTCGGGGTGTCCTTGGCGTAGACCACGCCCTTGCCGAGGGTGGTGACGAGAAAGGTTTCGAGGCCTTCCAGCACCGCTGGCTCGGTGGTCTTGGCCGGAATGAGCTCGGCCAGATGCATGTAGCGCGGCGGATTGAAGAAGTGCACACCGCAGAAACGGTGGCGAAGTTCTTCTGGAAGAACTTCCGACAACTTGTTGATTCCCAAGCCGGATGTGTTGCTGGCGAGGATCGCGTCCTTGGAGACGAACGGCGCGATCTTCTTGTAGAGATCCTGCTTCCAGTCCATCCGTTCGGCGATCGCTTCGATGATCAGATCGCAGCCGCGCAGGTGCTCCAGGCCGCTGTCGTAGTTGGCGGGGGTGATCGCTTCGGCCAACGCCTTGCTCGCCAGCGGGGCCGGCGACAGCTTGCCGAGGTTGGCCAACGCCTTGAGCACCACGCCGTTCGGGTCGCCTTCTTTTGCGGCAAGATCGAACAGCACCGTATCGACGCCAGCATTGGTCAGGTGAGCGGCGATCTGCGCCCCCATGACGCCAGCGCCAAGAACGGCGGCTCGCCGTACAAGCGGTTTCTGAGACATGTTTTGCATCCTGTTGATTGCTTAGGGGTTTGTGAAGCTTTAAGTGACAGGCCGATTGGGCCGTCAGTTGATCTTGCCGGCCTTGAATCCGGCTGAAGCGAAACGGATCAGCTCCCTTGCGGCGCGCTGGCGATGTTCGATCTCCGTCACGCCGGCCGGGCGCTTGATCATGCCGAAATCGGCCATCGCATACGTGAGGGCGCCCGCGAGGAAATCGATGCGCCAATAAAGTTCTTCCTTGCTCAGTCCGGGCATGCAGCCGGAGATCGCCTTGGCGAACTCGCGCAGCACGTGGCCGTACTGTTCGGAGAGGAAACGGCGCAGGCCGTCATTCTTTTCGGCATAGGCACGTGCGATCACGCGGATGAATGCACCACCACCATGACCGTCCTGCGCCATCGCAAGTGCTGGCTCAACGAAAGCGGCGAGCACCGCATCCAGATTGTCGGAATCGCTTTTCACGGCCTCCTTCAGCTGCGCCATACGCTGTGCGCTCATTTCGTCCATGCGACGGCGGAACACCTCGTTGACGAGGTTTTCCTTGCTTCCGAAGTGGTAATTGACCGCCGCGATATTGACGTCGGCCTGACTTGTCACCTGGCGGAGCGATGTGCCGCCAAAACCATATTGGGCGAAGAGAGTTTCCGCCGCATCAAGAATCCTTTCCTTGGTCGAGAACTGGGCTTTGCTCATGGATGAGGTTCCGGGTTCCGAGAAAGGGCTGCCATGCAATGGCAGGTTGGGCTGACCGGGCGGCCAGCTGAATCAAACGCTTGTTTGAGGTTACACTGATCTGCTCCGCGCTGCAAAATGTGACCGCGCGCAAACGTGCAACGAGGCCCTGTGCCGGGTTAGAATCCTCTGCAGCCAAATCGGCTAAACCCGCGTCCACACGTGGGTTTTTCCTTCCCATTCATGTTATCTTTCGACCGCTCGATTGCGGTCGTCTACCCCCTGGAGACCCTTCCTCATGGCGCTTGAACGCACCATCTCGATCATTAAACCTGACGCCGTCGCCAAGAACGTCGTCGGTGAAATCTATTCCCGTTTCGAAAAGGCCGGCCTGAAAGTTGTCGCAGCGAAGATGAAACATCTCTCGCGCAAAGAGGCCGAAGGCTTCTACGCCGTGCATCGCGAACGTCCGTTCTTCAATGCGCTCGTCGAATTCATGATTTCCGGCCCTGTCATGATTCAGGTGCTCGAAGGCGAAGACGCCGTGCTGAAGAACCGCGAGCTCATGGGCGCGACCAATCCGAAGGAAGCTGCAGCCGGTACGATTCGCGCGGATTTCGCAGAATCGATCGACGCCAATGCAGTGCATGGTTCGGATTCGCTCGAGAACGCTGCGATCGAAACGGCTTACTTCTTCGCCGCAACGGAACTTTGCCCACGTTGATGATGTGATGAACGAGGTCGTGCAAAAAATTCCAGAGAAACGGAACCTCCTCGACCTCGATCGCGAGGGTTTGGAGCGCTTCTTCGCCGACACGCTCGGCGAGAAGCGTTACCGCGCACATCAGGTGATGAAGTGGATTCATCATCGCCATGTCGTCGACTTCAACGACATGACCGATCTGGGCAAGGCACTGCGTGGCAAGCTCGAAGAGCATGCCGAAGTACGTGTACCCCAGATCCAGTTCGACAAGCCTTCCGAAGACGGCACCCACAAGTGGCTGCTGGGCATGGATGGCAAGAACGCGATCGAAACCGTGTTCATTCCCGACAAAGGCCGCGGCACGCTGTGTGTGTCTTCGCAGGTCGGTTGCGCGCTCAACTGCCAGTTCTGTTCCACCGCGACCCAGGGTTTCAACCGCAATCTGTCCGTCGCCGACATCGTCGGTCAGGTCTGGGTGGCCGCCCGCCACCTCGGCAACGTCCCGCATAAGCAGCGCAAGCTCACCAATGTGGTGATGATGGGCATGGGCGAGCCTTTGTTGAATTTCGACAACGTTGTCGCCGCGATGAGTGTGATGCGCGACGATCTCGGCTACGGACTCGCGAACAAGCGCGTCACGCTGTCGACTGCTGGCGTGGTGCCAATGATCGATCGCCTCGCGCAGGAAAGCGACGTTTCGCTCGCGGTTTCCTTGCATGCGGCCAACGATGCGCTGCGCAGTGAGCTGGTGCCGCTCAACAAGAAATATCCGATCGAAGAGCTCATGGAAGCCTGTGCGCGTTATGCGCTGCGCAAGAAGGGCACGTCGATCACCTTCGAATACACGATGATGCAGGGCGTCAATGATCAGCCGGAACATGCCCGCCAGTTGGCGCGGCTGATGCGTGCTTTCGACAACGCCGTGCAGATGAAGGACGCGGCGAAGGTCAATCTGATTCCGTTCAATCCGTTTCCGGGTACGCGCTTCGAGCGATCGCCGGATGCGGACATTCGTGCGTTCCAGAAAATCCTGCTGGATTCGCAGGTATTGACGATGGTCCGCCGCACGCGTGGCGACGATATCGACGCTGCCTGTGGCCAGCTCAAAGGCCAGGTCGCGGATCGCACCCGTCGGCAGGCGGAATTCCGAAAGACGCTCGAATCGCGCGGCGTACGCGAGGCGGGCGACAATGAACCGGGGGCAACGCATGCGGCGGCATGATGCGCTGCGCCTTTCCTCCGTTCGCGTCGCCGTTGCAGGCGTCGCGGCCATACCCGCAGGACGCTTTGCTTTGGGGAGCAACTCGCAATGACATCCTCCGACACCGGCGCGATCGAGAGCGCTCGCGGCATCGGCGAACGCTTGAGACAGGCACGCATCCGTGCCGGTTTGAGTCCTTCCGAGGTTGCAGTGCGGCTGAGGATGCCGACACATGTGATTGAGGCGTTGGAACGCGAAGACTGGCCGCGCCTCGGTGCGCCTGTCTTCATCCGCGGCCAACTGCGAAGCTACGCCCGTCTGCTCGACTTGCCGGCTGATGTCATTGCCGAAAACATATCAGCGCCTGCCGCCAGACCAGCCGATCTGGTGCCGCAGACCTATACCCCACGGATGCAACGATTCGTCGAGCAAACGGCGCGACGTCTGGTCTATGTCGTCATTACGGCCACCATTGCGGTTCCGGTGTGGTTGGCAACCCGGTCTCATCTCGATGGTGCGCTCGACACAGTGCCTCTCGATACCGGTGCGTCTCTTGATATCCCTCAACAGGGCGCAGGGTCGACGGCCGGTAAAACACAGCGCGATGCTGCGCTCAGCCAGGCCGCACCGCTGGTTGCGTCGATGGCGCCGATGCCCCAGCGGCAGCCGGTAGCCGATCTCAAAGTCAGTTTCAACGGAGAAAGCTGGGTACGACTTTCTGCGCCGGATGGCAGTGTGGTCGAACAGGCGCTCGTTCCGGCAGGGCAGCAGCGCGTATTCAAGCCTGGCCAGATCGGCGATGCCGTCCTCGGCAATGCCCAAGCGGTCTCTGTGCAGTATCGTGGGCAGAGCATGGATCTGACGCCCTACATCCGAGCGAATGTGGTGCGCTTTACGGTATCCTCTGACGGCTCTCTCCAGCCGGTCGACCGCTGAGGGGTCCCGACGACATCATCCGGGGTTCCACTTCGGCCGCCCGTGCCGGAGCGAACCGCTTCCCGAGTGAACCGCTTCCGGCGTGAACGAGGGTTTCCCGCGAACGCCCGATCAACTGCCGTGTTGCTTTCGCATCGATGGTTGCCGGATGTTTCGCCAGTCCGACGGTCGGGATTCAGGCGCAGCTTGTTACAACGTCGCGGCGACATCGCGGCGCGGTACATCGCCCGCCAGACTCTCCACCGACAGCCGCCACCTCACTGAAGACGATACCGACACATGGCGATCGACGATCTCCTCGACGAACACGAACAAAGCGAACGCGTGCAAGCTTGGCTGCGCCAGAATGCCATCGGCCTGATCGGCGGTGTCGCCCTCGGGCTTGCTGCCATCTATGGCTGGTACTGGTGGCAGGATCAGACCGAAGCCAAACGCCTTAAGGCCAGTGACGGCTATCAACTGGTACAGGACCAGATCAAGGCAGGAAAGCTGAAAGACGCGCAAACCGCGACCGCTGCGCTCAAAGAGACGCCGTTCGCTGCGCTCGCCGCACTCGATATCGCCAAAGCCCAGGTGGATGGCGGCAAGCGCGATGATGCCATCGTCACCTTGCGTGCAGTCAAGACAGACGACACCGCTGTCGCGCCGATCGTGTCACAGCGCCTCGCGCGGCTGTTGATCGATGCCGGCAAGAACGAAGAAGCTTTGACGCTGCTCATGGGGATCGACGACCCGGTGGCCCATGAGGTCCGGGGCGATGCGCTTTATGCGCTTGGTCGCAAGGATCAGGCCCGCCAGGCCTACCTGAAAGCGCTGGCGCAACTCGATATCGCAGCACCGCAACGTCGGTTGGTTGAATTGAAACTATCGCAGGCCGGCGGCACGCCGCCAAAACCCGAGTCCGCCTCTTGAGCACTGCCAATACGATGAATCCTAATCGGCTTTCGAAACTTCAGGTCTCGCGCTACAACGCATGGCTGCGGGTCACTGTGCTCACTGCCGTAGTCGTACTGTCCGGCTGCAGTACTGTCAAAGGCTGGTTTGAAGTCGGCGATAAAGCGACCAAGGCCAAGAGCAAACCGACGGAACTGACCCAGTTCACGCCTTCTGCGACAGTGTCGAAGATGTGGACGACAAAAGCCGGAAATGGCGAGCCACGTTTGGGATTGACCCAGGGGCCCGCGATCGCCGATGGCCGTGTGTACGCGGCTGCGGTCGAGGGTGGCGTTCGGGCCTTCGATCTGCAAACCGGCGCGAGCCTATGGCAGTACAGGAGCAAGCTGTCGATCACCGGAGGCCCCGGTGCTGGTGAAGGTCTGGTTGTTGTCGGTACGCTTGATGGCGAAGTGATTGCCCTTGATGCCGCGACCGGCACCGAGAAATGGACCGCCAAGCTCAAGAGCGAGATCATCGCGGCGCCGACGATCGGCCAGAACACTGTGCTGGTGCGTTCGAACGATGGCCGTGTCACCGCTTTCGATGCGACCAGCGGAGAACGCCGCTGGTTCTGGAACCATGATCTGCCATCACTGACGGTGCGTGGCAATGACGCTCCCGTGCTTGGTCCTGGCTTCGTGTTTGTCGGGAACGACGATGGTACGGTCGTTGCTTTGTCGATGGTCGACGGTCGTCCGCTGTGGGATCAGGTGGTTGGTCAGCCCGACGGTCGCAGTGAGCTCGATCGTATGGCCGATATCGACGGCACACCTGCGCTTGATGGCGCCACCCTCTATGCCAGCAGCTACAAGAAGCAGACGTTGGCAATCGATGGGCCCAGCGGTCGCCCGCTCTGGTCGCAAGAGCATGGTGGTGCAGGGCGTGTCGGTGTCGCCAGTGATCGCGTCATCGTGGCGGATCCTGCCGGCGTGGTCTGGGCCTTGGACAAGACCGGTGGCTCGGCCATGTGGCAGCAGCCCGGCTTGGCTCGCCGCACGCTCTCCGGCGTAGCGGTGCAGGGTGAGTTCGCGGTTGTCGGCGATTACGATGGCTATCTGCACTGGCTGCGTCTGGATAATGGTGATTTCGGTGCCCGTGTCCGCGTTGGCCGCGAGCCCGTGCGTGCCGCACCGGTCGTGGTTGACGGCGTTCTCGTGGTGCAGACCGCAGGTGGCAGCCTCGGTGCCTATCGCCTGAACTGATCTGCCCGCAGGCATTTTCTGCGGACATTCCCATCGACCCCGGGTAGTCTGACTGCCCGGGGTCGTGCCTTTAAAGCAAGTCCGCCTTCAAACCCCTTCAAACTTCGATTCTGATGCCATGTTGCCGTTGGTTGCTCTCGTAGGACGTCCCAATGTCGGTAAGTCGACGCTCTTCAATGCGTTGACCCGCACCCGTGATGCGCTCGTCCACGACGAGCCGGGCGTGACCCGTGACCGCAACTACGGCGTCTGCCGCCTTGTCGAAGGGAGCCCGTTCGCCATTGTCGATACCGGCGGTATCGCCGGTGAGAGTGTGCATCTGGAGAACGGCGGCTTGGCCGGTGCGACTGCGCGGCAATCTCGTGCAGCAGCGGAAGAAGCCGATGTGGTGCTGTTCATCGTTGACGGCCGCGAAGGCCCGTCGTCGCTGGATGACGAAATCCTGCGCTGGCTGCGGAAGACAGCACGTCCTGTCGTACTGGTCGTCAACAAGACGGACGGTATCGATGCGCGCGCCGCACTCGCCGAATTCGCCCGTTACGGAATCGCGGATGTCCTGGCGATCTCGTCCGCGCATCGTCACGGCATCGACCATCTTCTCGATGATGTGATGTCGCGCTTGCCGGCCGAGGGCGACTCTGAGGTCCTCGACAGCGACCCGGAGCGCGTCCGCATTGCCTTTGTCGGCCGCCCCAACGTCGGCAAATCGACGTTGGTGAACCGCATCCTTGGCGAAGAACGCATGATCGCCTCCGAAGTGCCTGGCACGACGCGCGATTCGATTGCGGTCGATCTTGATCGCGACGGCCGTAAATACAGGTTGGTCGACACTGCCGGCATTCGTCGCAAGGCACGCGTTGAAGAGGCGGTCGAGAAGTTCTCGGTCGTGAAAACCCTGCAGGCGATCGAACACTGCCAGGTCGCCGTGATCATGCTCGATGCCACCGAAGGCGTGACCGATCAGGATGCCAGTGTGCTCGGCGCAGTGCTTGATGCGGGCCGTGCGCTGGTCGTCGCCGTGAATAAATGGGATGGCCTCAGCATCTACCAGCGTCAACAGACCGACGGTCTGCTGTCGCGCAAACTCTCATTCGTGAGCTGGGCCGAAGCCGTCCATATCAGCGCCAAGCACGGCTCCGGCCTGCGTGAGCTGTTCGATGCGATCCACCGCGCCCACCGTTCCGCGACACACAAGTTCAGTACGTCGGAAGTGACGCAGGCGATGGAAGTCGCCTACGAAACCAATCCGCCGCCGTCCATCCGAGGGCATGTCTCCAAGATGCGATTCGCGCATCCGGGTGGCGATACGCCGCCGACGTTCGTCGTCCACGGCACGCGCCTGCGCAATCTGCCGGAAAGCTACCGTCGTTATCTGGAAAACTTCTTCCGCAAGCGCTTCAAACTGGTTGGCACGCCGGTCCGTTTCGTCTTCAAGGAAGGCGAGAACCCGTTCAAAGACAAGAAAAACGTGTTGACCGAAGGCCAGGTTGCAAAACGTCGCCGCATGATCCGGCACGTGAAGAAGCGCGGAAAGTAACCGCCGCCCGACTGATGCCGTGAACGCCCCCGCGAACGACCTCGATGCCGGCAATATCACCTTCGGCCTGCTCGCAGGCGGGCGAGCGACGCGTCTCGGCGGCATTGACAAGGCCTGGCTCGAATACAACGGTCTGCCGCAGATCCTGCGCTGGCAGCGCCGGTATAGGAGTGAGGTCGGTGCAACGCTGGTTTCGGCGAATCGCGATCTCGGGCGCTATTCCGAGCATGGCCTGATGACGGTATCCGACCGTATTGCCGATGCCGGCCCGCTCGGTGGGCTCGATGCGCTGGCCGCTGTGTGCGAGACGCCTTGGTTGTTTACCTTGCCGGTGGATCTGGTCGGTACCAACGATTGCCTGCTGCGGACGCTGGTCGCGATGCGCACCGAAGACGGTGCATTCGCAGTGGATGACGACGGCCCACAGCCGCTGGTTGCGCTGTGGCGGCGCGATGTCCTGCGTGCCGCGTTGGCGGCTGCCATCGCGACAGGCGAAACCGCCGTGCATAGGCTCCAAGCCGGATTGAACATGTCGCGCGTGGTCTTCTCTGGCCTCCGATTCGGTAATCTCAATACCCCGGCCGATCTGCTGGATGCCGGCATCGCTTCGGACAAGACTTCCCCATGACTGTTCCCACCCGCATCGGTTTCGACCACGCCCGCCGCATTCTGGACGAAGTCGCGGCGCGCAGATGTCTGCCTTCGGAGCGAGTATCGCTCGCGAAAGCGCACGGGCGGGTGCTGGCACAGCCGCTGACGGCGGTGCTGCCGCAGCCCGGTTTCGACAATTCGGCGATGGACGGTTTCGCCCTGCGTCATGCCGATCTCGATATCGATGGCGAAACGGCGTTGACGCTGGTCGGCGAGCAGTTCGCGGGTCGAACGCAGGCGCTGACCGTCGGCACGGGCGAATGCGTGCGCATCACCACTGGTGCGCCGCTGCCAACGGGTGCCGACACCATCGTCATGAAAGAGAACACCCGCCTCGCGGGCGACACGGTGCATGTGCTGCAGGCGCCGAAGCTGGGCCAGCATGTGCGCTTTGCCGGCGAGGACGTGAAGATCGAGGATGCCTTGCTGACGCGAGGGCAGGTGCTCACGCCAAGCCGCATTGCGCTGGCAGCGGGGCAGGGCATGGATCGACTCGAAGTGACTCGACGCCCCACCGTCGCAGTGTTTACGACCGGCGATGAACTGGTCGAACCCGGCCTGCCGCTTCGGCCGGGCGAGTTGTACAACAGCAACCGCGAGTTGTTGATGGGGCTGTTGCGTGCCGACGGCTGTGAGCCCGTCGCTTGGCCGAATCTTAGCGACGACCCGGCCGCGATCGATGCCGGTCTGCGCCATGCCGGGCACGCGTTCGATGTCGTCATCACCTGCGGCGGCGTCTCCGCCGGCGAAAAGGATCACCTCCCCGCACTGTTGCAGGCCGAAGGCGCCGTGCATTTCTGGAAAGTGCGGATGAAACCGGGCATGCCGCTCCTGTTTGCCGATGGAGGCCGGCTCGGCGATGCGCTGTTCCTGTGCCTGCCGGGGAATCCGGTCTCGGTGCTGGCGACCTACCTCACCTTCGGCCGTGCCTTGCTCGATGGCTTGCAAGGTCGCGCGGAACCGCGCCCAATCATGCGTGCACGCATGAGCACCGCCTGGCACAAAACGCACGAACGCCTCGAATTCCTTCGCGGCAGGCTGTCTTACGACGATGACGGTTGCCTGCATGTCGAACCGAATCCCGCCGATGGCTCGCATCGCATGCGCGCTGCCGCCGACAGCGATGCTTTGATCGTGCTCGGCGAGGGTGAGCAGAACCTGGCAGCAGGCGACGTTGTGGACGTGCTGACTTACTGAGTGGGCTCCGTGGTAGGTTTCGATCCATCGACAGCCGCTCGCTCACGGCAGCTGATGCGATACTCGGCGTTGCGTCTTTCGATACCCGGGACAAAGCAATTGCTGTCGGCTCGACCTCGACTAAGCTCGGCTCCAGTGGCCAAAACCCAGGGTTGAGACCACGATCCTGCCGTTTTCGGCGGTATATCACTCATCAGGGTACACATACCATGAGAACAAATCGCAACAGTGGTAGACCTTCGCCAGCTTTCATCGGTGCGTCCTGGACTGCATTGCTGGTGGGAATGGGCGCCTATTTCACCGGCCTCTGGAATGCCGGGATGCTCCTGAACGAGAAGGGGTATTACTTCACCGTCCTCATGTATGGGCTGTTTTCTGCAGTTTCGGTCCAGAAAGCGGTGCGAGACCGGCTCGAGGACATTCCGGTGACCAATATCTACTACGGCCTGAGTTGGTTCTCGACGCTGTTGTCCATTCTGTTGTTGATCATCGGACTGTGGAATGCGGAGATGGACATGACCGAAAAAGGTTTTTACGCCATCGCATTCATGATGAGCCTGTTCGCCGCCATCGCAGTTCAGAAAAACACGCGCGACACGACTGAGGCGCAAACCGAAATGATCGGATGATGATGTCCGAAGCATGCGCCGAAACAGCCATGATGATGCTGGAGCAGCGGTAATGTCGGTAAACGAGATCGACCCTCAAGACGCGTTGGCGCGCCAGCGCCGGGGTGCCGTGCTGATCGACGTGCGCGAAGCTCACGAACGCGCGTTGGGTATGGCCGAAGGTGCGATAGGCGTGGCGATGGGCGATTTGATCGCCGCAGCGGAGCGACATCTGCCTGATCGCGACATCGAAGTGCTGCTGATCTGTCAGAGCGGTATGCGTTCGCTGCGTACCGTCGATGCCTTGTCGGCGCAGGGCTACACGAAGGTCGCATCGGTCATTGGCGGCACCGAGCGCTGGGCCGCAGAGTCATTGCCGCTGGTCAAACCTTCTGGCGACATCGACGCCGACTTCGCAGAGCGCTATTCGCGCCATCTGCGGCTGCCGCAGGTGGGTCTCGATGGCCAACGCAAGCTTGAAGCCGCACGTGTACTGCTCGTCGGTGCCGGCGGGCTTGGATCGCCAGCGGCGTATTACCTCGCAGCCGCCGGTGTCGGTACGCTGCGCATCGCCGACGACGACGTGGTCGACCGCAGCAATCTGCAGCGGCAGATCCTGCATACGGAAGCCGCCATCGGCACGCCGAAAGTCGAATCTGCCGCGCGCGCGTTGTCGGCGCTCAATCCACGCACGCGTATCGAATCCATTGCCGAGCGCGTGAGCAGCAGCAACGTCGAACGCCTGCTCGAAGGTGTCGATGTCGTCTTCGACGGCGCCGACAACTTCCCGGCGCGCTATCTGCTCAACGATGCCTGCGTGAAACTCGGGATACCGCTGGTCTATGGCGCGGTGCATCGTTTCGAAGGGCAGGCGAGTGTCTTCGATGCCGGTCGGCGTCGCGGCGAAGCGCCGTGTTATCGCTGCCTGTTCCCGGAACCGCCTCCGCCGGAAGCCGCGCCAAACTGTGCAGAGGCCGGTGTGCTCGGCGTGCTGCCGGGCGTGATCGGGCTGATCCAGGCGACCGAGGCAATCAAACTGATCCTCGACATCGGCGTGCCGCTGTCAGGACGGCTGCTGCATTTCGATGCGCTGGCGATGCGCTTCCGCGAAACGCGTCTGCATGCGGATCCCGATTGTGCGATCTGCGCCCCCGGAAGATTATTTCCAGGCTACGTCGACTATGCCGCCTTCTGTGCGGGCTGAACGATGACGCGTCTGAACATGTTGCGTCGTATCGTGCTGGCAGCATCGGTGATGGCCTGTTTCCAAGCCCAAGCTGCCAACGTCTGTGAGTTCTCTACACAGGAGATGGCGTCGTCGCCTGCCGTGCGTATCGCGCAGATTGCCTGCGATGAGCACGCGCTCTGGCGCAAACCCTTCATCAATGCACAGGGACGCATCGTCAGGGTCGCGTCAATGGAAGCGGAAGCGGAAACACTCGGCGACGGTCGGACGCTGGCGTGGCGCCGGGTCGTGCACTACTGGGAGGCGTCGGGTCTGCTGGATAGCCATGTCCGCTGGGAGAAGAAGCAGATCGAACAGGCTGGGGATGCACGAAGAAACGGCGCGTCGGATTGCATCGGCGACATGCCTGATTGGGCGGCGAAAGCATCCTGTCGCGCCTTCCTGGTGGATACGCCATGGTCGGCAGCATTCGTCTCCTACGTGATGAAAACTGCGGATATCTCCGACTTCGTATTGTCTGCTTCGCACTTCTATTACATCCGTGACGCCGCACGGCGACCGGTCGTAGGACCTTATCGGCTGGTCGATCCCTCGATGGAAAAGCCGGCAGTGGGCGATATGGTCTGTTATCTGCGCGAGAAACGCAGGGTGTACGGCTACCAGGGGCTGGTTGCGTATCTCGGCAGTTCCACCAAGCCGCTCGATTCGCATTGCGACATCGTCGTCGGCGTGAACATCAATGGCGACAGCAAACTCTATGCGGTCGGTGGCAATGTCGTGCAGGGCGTGACGATGCGAAAACTGAATCTCAATGCACGCGGCCTGCTGTCATTGCCGATGAAAAAAGACGGCGATGACTCGAATGCGTACGAGATCGGCGACGAAAAGAACTACAGCGTCAACCGTCAGGACTGGGCGGCTTTGCTGAAATTGAATCGATAGCACTTCTCTGACTGGCTACGCGCTCATCGCGACATGAATCCGGACAGCGCTTCGGAAAATTTGGGATAGGCCGAAATGTCGTTGTGACCGGCATTGCCGATGCGGACGACTTTCGGCGCTGCGGGCAAGGTATCGATCAGATGTTTCGTGCAGCTTTCCGGGACGACATCATCGTGACCACCGTGCAGGATCAGGATCGGTTCGCGGAACGCAAGAAGCGCCTGCGACGAGTCGTAGCGTTCGGTCAACAGCGAGTCCACCGGAAAGATCGGGTAGTGCGCCTTCGCCGCGCCGACCATGCTGTCGAACGGCGTGATCAATGCCAGTCGTTCCACCGGCCGTTGGCTGGCGACCTGACTTGCGATGCCGCTACCGAGGCTTCGGCCGATCACCGCGATGTGCTGTCGCGGATGCTTGCGCTGTACTTCATCGAACAGGGCGAGCGCGTCGGGCACCAGCACGGCTTCGCTCGGTTCACCGGTGCTGGCGCCGTAGCCGCGATAGGCGACCAGATACACGCTGCGGCCCGGAAACAATTCCGCGAAATCGTCGCGGTTCGCTTCGATACGTTCGGCATTGCCGCCGAAATAAAGGATGGGATCGGGTTTGCCACGATTCACGACCCAGCCCCGCAGTATCGCGTCCGGGCGTTTCAGCGCGAAATCGGTGTCCGTAGCTTCGACGGTCGTGGTCCAGCCGTAGTAGATCATCTGCCGCTGTTTGACGTGCAGATACCAGCACGCGCCGGTGTAGCCGAGTGCTGCAAGCAGGACCGTGAAAAAAAGAAAACTACGCATGTCGATGTTGCGCGGCTGCGAACGCCGCCAACTGTTCGGGCGTCGCCTCTTTCTGGTGCTCTGCCTTCCAGGCAGCGAACGGCATGCCGTAGACCGCTTCCCGGGCAGCGTCTTTGCTCAGCTCGACGCCGCGCTCGGTGGCGGCATCGCGATACCAGCCCGCCAGACAGTTGCGGCAGAAGCCGGCGAGGATCATCAGGTCGATGTTCTGCACGTCCGGGCGCGCATGCGTCAGATGATCGCGGAGACGGCGGAAGGCGGCGGCTTCGATTTCGATTATGGTTTGCGGATCCATCAGGCCTTGTTCCCGGTGAAGAGGGCGATTGGCGCCCGGTTCGAGGATGATAACGGGTGCATGGGATGCGCCGCAGTCGAAGTGGCTATCTCCACTGGAAAGGCTGTCTATCTGCGGACAACAAGCGAAGATCGCGAGGTATTTCGATCGTCTGCGAACGCATGCTAAAGATTGGATATCCCTGTAAGATCAGCCCCCTAGACCAACTTCTTCAGGTGTCTGTACACGGTGGCACGCGAGCTTTCCGAACGCAGCAGCAAATCCCGTCGCGCGGCTGTGGCCGAGGCTCCCAAGATGAGCCCGGTACGGCAGCGTCTGGTACGCGATATCGCGTTGATCATGATCGCGCCGTTCCTGCTGTACCTGCTGGTCTGCCTCTTCACGTTCTCGCCGCAGGATCCAGGTTGGTCGCATTCCGGCAGTGTGACCGCGCCGCTGCAGAATGCGGGCGGCCGGGTCGGGGCATGGCTTGCCGATGTGCTGTTGTATCTCTGTGGTTATGTCGCATTCCTGCTGCCCTTGATCCTGGGTGCCGTCGCATGGATCGCGCTGTTCGGCATGGATAGAGATGGTGACGGTGATGCCGATCTCGGGCCTGCGCTGCGGCTGGTGGGGATCGTCGGTTTTCTGGTGGCCGCCACAGGGCTGTTGCACATGAAGATCGGTGCGGCACCGGACTTCTCGGCAGGTGCGGGCGGAATACTCGGTCAATTGGCCGGACGTTCGTTGTCCCGTGGCTTCGGTGCGGTCGGCGCGAATCTGTTCCTGATCGCGCTGCTGCTGATTTCGGTCACCCTGGCCACCGGGCTGTCCTGGCTCGGGCTGATGGACCGTATCGGCGCGCTGGCCATGAAGCTTCCGCCGTTGCTGTCGAAGTATTTCCGCAAGAGCACGCAGCAGGCCAGTGAATGGCAGGCTGCGCGTGTGATGCGTGAGGAGCGTGAGGAAGTCCGCAAAGTCGAGACCGAAAAACGAGCCAAGCGTGAGCCGGTGAAGATCGAGCCGCCGGCAGCGGCTGTTGTCGAAAAGAGCGAACGCGCCAAGCGCGAGCAGCAGATTCCGCTGTTCCACGTGTCGGATGGCACCGGCATCCCGCCGCTGTCGCTGCTGGACGATCCCAAGCCGCAGCCCAAGGGCTACGACGAGGGCACGCTCGAAACCATCTCCCGCCAGATCGAATTCAAGCTCAAGGATTTCCGGATCGAGGCGCAGGTCGTCGGCGCGTATCCGGGCCCGGTCATCACCAGGTTCGAGATCGAGCCGGCACCCGGCGTGAAGGTCAGCCAGATCAGCTCGCTCGACAAGGACATCGCTCGCGGCCTGAGCGTGAAGTCTGTGCGTGTGGTCGATGTGATCCCGGGCAAGTCAGTGATCGGCCTGGAAACCCCGAACACGCATCGCGAGATGATCTATCTCAGCGAATTGCTGCGTTCGAAGGAATACGACAAGTCCACCAGCCCGCTCACATTGGCGCTGGGCAAGGACATCGCCGGCCGGCCGACGGTCGCCGACCTGGCGCGCATGCCGCATCTGCTGGTCGCGGGTACTACAGGTTCGGGCAAATCCGTCGCGGTCAATGCGATGGTGCTGTCGCTGCTGTACAAGGCCAGCGCGAAAGAGCTGCGTATGCTGATGATCGACCCGAAGATGCTGGAGCTCAGCGTCTATCAGGGCATTCCGCATCTGCTGGCGCCGGTCGTCACCGATATGAAGGAGGCCGCGAACGGTCTGCGCTGGTGCGTGGCCGAGATGGAGCGTCGCTACAAGCTGATGAGCGCGGTGGGCGTACGCAACCTCGCTGGCTTCAACAAGAAAGTGAAGGACGCCCAAGACGCCGGTCAGCCGCTGCTTGATCCACTGTTCAAGCCGAATCCGGAACTGCAGGAAGCGCCGCCCGCACTGGAGCCGATGCCGTTCATCGTCATCTTCATCGACGAATTCGCCGACATGATGATGATCGTCGGCAAGAAGGTCGAAGAGCTGATCGCCCGCTTGGCACAGAAGGCGCGCGCCGCCGGCATCCATCTGATTCTCGCCACACAGCGGCCGTCGGTGGACGTGATTACTGGTCTGATCAAGGCCAACATACCGACGCGTATCGCGTTCCAGGTATCCAGCAAGATCGACTCGCGCACCATCCTCGATCAGAGTGGTGCGGAAACGCTGCTGGGTCACGGCGACATGTTGTATCTGCCTCCCGGCACTGCGATGCCCGAACGTGTCCACGGCGCTTTCGTCAGCGATGAGGAAGTCCATCGAGTAGTCGAGAATCTCAAGCAGATCGGCGGTGCGCCGGATTACATCGAAGGTGTGCTGGAAGAAGTGCAGACGATGGGTGACGGTATCGTCGTCGGCCCGACCGGGTTGCCGGAAACCAGCAGCGGCGGCGGTGACGAGAGCGATCCGCTGTACGACGAGGCGGTGAAGATCGTCACCGAAAGTCGTCGCGCGTCGATCTCGGGTGTCCAGCGGCGATTGAAGATCGGCTACAACCGCGCTGCGCGGTTGGTGGAAGCCATGGAGGCTGCAGGGGTGGTGTCGCCGCCGGAGCACAACGGCGATCGGACGGTACTCGCGCCGCCGCCAAGATAAGCTGGAAATAGACAACGCCGCCTCCTGGGCGTTGCGGCACTCATGCCATGATCAGCAGCAAGCCCTGACGGCGAATACGGAGCAGCCCGTCAAGACTCGGGGGGCTATCAATTACCTGGGCCCGGGCAGAGATCTTCGATGACCTTCGGCCCCCAGTACAGACTGGTGATTCCCCACCTGTAGACAACTCCGCTGCAGCTGACGAATTTTCCTCCGATTTCAACCGTCATGCTCGCATCCGAGTAATACGTCTGAGACCAAGAAAAGCTTGGCCCTGCGAAAACACTGGACGATGCGACCATTACGATCGCCAGCAATACAGTCGAGAAAAATTTCCTGTTCATGTTGCTTCCCTCATCATGCGCGACAGATGTTTGCCGCGTCAGAATTGTTATCCGCACGGCGATCGTAGATCAATCGTGTTGATTCTGTACTTCTTTCGAAAAAAATCATTGAGGTGTGCCTGTGAAAAGAAATGTCCGCCCCATGTTCTTTTTTGCGATTTTGTTTTTTTGCAGCACATCTTTTGCGACTGGACGAGATGGATTGAAGGCCTTCACTCTTGGATTGAAAGGCCTCGACGGCCAATTCAGCCAGCAGGTCTTCGACACCAAGGGCAAGCGCAAAGAGTCTTCGTCAGGACGCGTCGCCTTATCTGCGCCGCATCTGTTTCGATGGGAATACCTGAAGCCCTACCCGCAGTTGATCGTTGCGGACGGCAAGCACGTCTGGATCTACGACCCGGACCTGAAGCAGGTCACCACTCGGCCCCAGGGCGCGGAAGAACAGAACAGCCCGCTGGCGGCGCTGATCGATCCGCAGAAGCTCGAGCGCGATTTCAATGTGCAGGATGCTGGCGCTCAGGACGGTCTGGAATGGCTCGAATTGAAGCCCAAGCAAGCTGGTGAGGGGGCAGGCTTCCAGAACGCACGTCTCGGCTTCGACAAACGAGGGCTTGCACAGATGCAGATCCTTGATGCGCTGGGCCAACGCACCGAAATCACCTTCAGCGGCTGGAAGCGCAATCCAGTCTTCGCCGACAAGACCTTCCGGTTCACGCCGCCGAAGGATGTCGACATCATTGGCGGCGAATGATCCGGGCGGCAGCGGGTCCTCATCACGTGCCTTTTCTCGTTGATCACGGCATGACCTCGTTTCTCCGCTCCCCGCATTACAAACGATGGCTGCTGGGTGTTGCGCTGTGTTTCGGGTGTGCAGCGGCATTGGCCGCTCCGAAACCTGCCGTGCAGCCTGACGCCCGTACTCGCAGCGCGCTCGCGCTGGAGCGTGAGACGCTCGATGGTGTGGTTGCGGCGTCTCTGGTCGGCGCACTTTCCGAACAGTTGGGCGGGCGTGCGGTCAAGATCAAGCTGGAAGATGTCGATGTGCAGACAACGAGCCTTCGCGACCGTCTCGTGAGCGGGCAAGGTGGGCTGCAGATCGACACGTCCCAAGATTGGATCGGCTTCCGCTTCAGCCTGCTCTACGACGCCATCTTCGAAAGTGCCGGCTATCCCGAGCTCAGCATCGGTACCGTGGGCCCGGGCGGACGGGCGGTGCCGAATGACTCGAAACTGGTACGTGAACTCGACGATCGCGTCGTGGATATGCTCGGTAAAGAGTTCGGTTACCAGCAGGTTCGATTGCAGTTGGACGACATCGTGACGATCGAGGCCGGCACCCGCTATCTGCGTATCGACGCCAGCGGCATCGCCGATTTCGGTCTTGACGGCACCGCGCCGACGCGAGTGGAAGCGCTGTACGACCGCGACCACACCGCATGGCTGCGGGTGGCGTATGTGTTGGACAGTACGCTGCCAGAGCCGCCGCAACAGGCATCACCGCCGATCAGCGGGCGCTGACGCCTGCACGGTATTCGTTCGCCTGTTAAGGTGTCGACCCGCACCGAATTCCTGTATCCGTGGCCCAGAAAGGCGCGCCCCCTTCGTCTGCCAGTCTGCTCGACGATCACGACCTGCTCGCCGTCGACCGCGATGCCTTGCGTCCGCTTGCCGAGCGCATGCGCCCGCGCACGCTCGACGACATGGTCGGCCAGCGTCGGCTGTTGGCACCAGGAACGGCACTGCGAAAATCGATCGAAACCCGCCACGTCCATTCGATGATCCTGTGGGGGCCGCCGGGCTGCGGCAAGACCACACTGGCCCTCTTGCTGGCTCGATATGCCGATGCCGAGTTCAAGGCGATCTCCGCCGTGCTCTCGGGCTTGCCCGAAGTGCGTCAGGTGTTGGCGGAGGCTGCGCATCGCTTCGCGGAAGGCCGGCGGACGGTGCTGTTCGTGGACGAGGTGCATCGCTTCAACAAGACCCAGCAGGATGCGTTCCTGCCGCACATCGAACGCGGCACGATCCTGTTCGTGGGTGCCACCACCGAAAATCCCTCGTTCGAGCTGAATTCGGCGCTGCTGTCGCGCTGCCGGGTCCATGTGATGGAAGCGGTGTCTGCTGACGATATTTCCGTTGCACTCCAGCGGGCACTGGAAGACGAAGAGCATGGTTTGGGCGGCCGCGGGCTGCATATCGCGACCGAACAACTGCGGCTGATCGCCACAGCGGCTGACGGCGATGTGCGCCGCGGACTGACCCTGCTGGAAATCGCGGCCGAACTGGCGGGCGAGAATGACGATGAAGGCGAGGGCGGCACGATCACCGATGCCATCCTCGAACAGGTGCTGGCCGACCGCACGCGCCGTTTCGACAAGGGCGGCGAGCAGTTTTACGACCAGATTTCGGCGCTGCACAAATCCGTCCGCAGTTCGAACCCCGACGCGGCGCTGTACTGGCTGGCGCGGATGCTTGACGGTGGCTGCGACCCGGTCTATCTCGCCCGGCGCATGACCCGGATGGCGGTCGAAGACATTGGTTTGGCCGACCCGCGCGCGCTGCAGATGGCGATCGACGCCTGGGACACCTTCGACCGTCTCGGCAGTCCCGAAGGGGAACTTGCGTTGGCGCAGTTGGTGATCTATCTCGCCAGCACCGCCAAATCCAACGCCGCCTGCACCGCGTTCAAGGCCGCAAAGCGCGATGTCGCCGAGTACGGCACCCAGGAGGTGCCGCTGCACCTGCGCAACGCGCCGACCAAGTTGATGAAGCAGATCGGCTACGGCAAGGACTACCGCTATGACCACGATGCCGAAGGTGGTGTGGCGCTGGAACAGACCGGCTTCCCCGATGCCATGGGCGAGCGTGTCTACTACCAGCCTGTCGAGCGAGGGCTTGAACTCAAGCTCAAGGACAAACTCGATCGCCTGCGCGCCGATCGTGCTGATGCACGGCGGGCGAAGCCGAAAAAGAACGACGATTCCAAATGAAACTGCACTTCATGCTCATCTCATGACCGAATGAAACCAAAAGACAAATTTGCAGTTATTTCAAAAGGAAACCACTGATGGTCGCCGTGTGGTGGCAACAGTTGCTGCTCGTTGCTGCGGGTGGAGCGCTGGGCGCGATGGGCCGCTTCTGGCTGGGTGGTCTGCTGCTTCGGCATGTCGGCAGCGGTTTCCCGTGGGGCACGCTCTCGGTCAATCTGATCGGTTCGTTCGCGGCCGGCTTCATCGCGATCTGGCTGGAAGGGCGTGGCCCGGCGGCGCTGTACTGGCGCGCGTTCCTGATCGTCGGCGTGCTCGGCGCGCTGACCACCTATTCGGCACTGATGCTGGAGTGCCTGCTCTACGCAAAATCCCAGCGTAGCGGGCTGATGTTCGGCTATCTCGCGATCACGCTGGTCAGCGGTCTTTCTTTGGTCTGGCTGGGCGCGAGGGCGGCGTCCTGGCTCAGAATTTCCTGACGCGCGATCGGGGCTTCTTCCGATCCGACCTGTCGGAATCGACCGGCAGCCTGTCGGTACTGCGATGGCTATTGTTGACGTCATCGCATCGACAGGAATGGCAACATGATTCACGGACCGGCTCGCAACATCTCCCTTGGCGATTGGCGCGTACTCGTGGTCGTTTGTGTACTCGGCATCATGCCGGCGACAGGGCAGACCCAATCGCAGCAAACCACGATCTACAAATGTGTTGGCAGCAAAGGCGCATCCGTCTACCAGAACGCGCCATGCGACCCGGGACAGCGGACGGCTTCGGTTCGCGCTTATGAGGCGAAGCCTGAAGATCCTGCGTTGACCGCCCGCACCGCCGCTATCCGGCAGGAGATGGATCGCCGTAATCGCTCCAGCGGCAGGACCACCTCCGCCCGCACCGGTTCGACCCACCGCGTGTCCGGTCCGACGCCGTGTCAGGCAGCGAAGGCCAAGCGTGAAGCCGTATTGAAACAGGTCGGTCTGAAGCGGACCTACGACCTGCTCAGTCGGCTCGATACCGAGGTCTGGGAGGTCTGCAAGGGGTTCTGAGCCAATTCATGCCGACGTCTGTTCTGCCTCGGCCCGCTCCGCCTCGATCCTCGCGATCTCCGCCTGCAGCAATTCCGGGTGCAGTGCGAACTGGTCGCTGTGCAGCAGTTCGCGTCCCGCATCGGTGACTTCGATCCGTTCGACCTGCAGCAGAGGGCCGTCGCGGAACAGTTCGATGTAGCTGTCGAGCACGCCGGTGAGGGTGCCCTGGGCGGTGTCGGGTGCCGCCAGGATCAGCTGCAGGCCAAGCGAGCGCAGGTATTGCGTAGTGGCGCGTGCATTCTGGGCGTCGATCTTGTCACCGAATTCGTCAAGCATGATCAGTCCGAGGCCGCCCTGTTCGCCGTCGCGCTTGCCGTAGGCGGCGGCCAGTGCGGCGCCGGCGATCACGTACATCGGCGCGCGGTGTTCGCCACCGGAACCGGAGCGCATGCGTTCGCTCAAGGTGCCGATGACGCGGCCTTCCTGCTGGATGTTCACTTCAAAGGCGAAGAACTGGCGGTAGTCGTCGAGCGGAGAGGGTTTATTGCCACGGCCGCCGATCTTGTCTTCGATGATGTCGCGGAACGCTTCCGGCACTTCGCCGGCGCTGCCGAACAGGGTGTCGGTCTCGCCCACATCCGCGACTTTCTGGATGAAACGGTGCAGCTCCTTGAATTCCGGTGCGATGTCGTAGCGGAACTGGTAGCGCTCGTTGTTCGAGAACGTCGGGCTGCTCATCAGGGTCCGGTTGAGAATCTGGATCTGCTGCTTCAGCCGCGTGAAGTTGTCGTACAGCGCCGAGGCGACGTTCGAACGGAAGGTCTCGACGGCGGTGGCATAGGCTTCGTCGGCCATGGCCTGGTGCTGGACCAGTTCGGTGCCCTTGAGATGCGTGACCTCGCCCTGCAGCAGCGTCTCGGCCTTGCGCCAGTCCTGCGGCTCGATGTCGAGCGCAATGCCGTGGTCCTTGGCGTATTGGGCGAGGCCCGACCAGGCTTCGGGCAGCACCGCGTTGAGCGCCTTGTCGGCATCATCGGCGCGGTGCAGGCAGCGGGCGATGCGTTCGGGCAGCTCCGGATACTTTTCGTCGAGTTCGTCGCGATGCTGCTCGACCAGATTGGGGTCGACATCGGGATGTTTGAAGGCATCGACCGCAGCCCGGGCGATGCGTTCGCTGTCGGCATGCAGGCGTTCGAGCTGCGCCTGTGCCTCGGCAGCCTTGCCTTGGGCGAGTGCTTGTTCGCCCAGCAGCCGTTCGACCAGCAACTCCAATGCGTCGCGACGCTGTTCCAGCGCGTGCGCCTGTTCGCTGAGGTTGATCAGGTCCGGGTCGGCCAATGCGGCGTGGCCGTCGCGCAGGTTGCGGTAGCGTGCGGCGGCTTCGCGATGTTTGAGCAGGATGCCGTGCACTGCCTGTGCGGCATGTTCGGGGCTGCCGATACGTGCCCAGTCGGATACGCGGGCATCGAGCGTCTGCCATGCCGTTTCGAGCCGACGGATGTCGAGCTCGGCGCGTTCCATCTCCTCGCGCAGCAGCTTCAGCCGTTCGCGGTTGTCGGAGGCGCCGATCTTCAGTTCGCTGGCAGCGGGCAGGCGCAGGCGTTCGACGCCACCGCCTTTCACCACCAGACCGTCGCGGCTCAAACCCTGTTTTGCGCGCACGACTTCGGCGTCGGTCTCGATGCAACGCAGTTCGCCGAGCTGTCGCCGCAGATAGGCGAGGGCGTCTTCGTCACCGCGAAGCAAAGCGGACACCTGACCGGCAGCGGGGCGCGTATCGCGCGACTGTCGTGCCTGACTGGTCAGGGCGATCTTGACGCCATACACCGAGCGACCGCCCTGCAATGCGCGATACAACTTCACCGCGCGTTCTTCATGCTCGACCGGCACCAGCAGCGCTTCGACATGGCTGCGCAGATAGGCTTCGATCGCACCCTGCCATGCGGGGTCGGTCACCTGGACCAGATCGCAGACCGGGCGGCAGGGGATGCCGGCTTCTTCGAAGTAGCTCATCAGCCGGATCACATCGGCGCGCAGTTCGGCCTGGCCGGCGTGCAGGCGCGTCTGGTTCTGGCGGGCGCTTTTCGCGCGCTGGCGTGCGGCGTCGAGTTCGCTGCGCAGTTCGTGTGCCCGGCTCGCGACCATCGACATCGTCGGCAGTGCCAGGGTCATCGCGTCACGCAACTGCCCATGCAGCGCTTCCGGCGCAAAGTCGATGTCGGCATCGGCCTGCAGTTCGGAGACTTGCCGATACAGCGCGCCCCATGGCGCCATCGCCTGGGTGAGGGTGCCGGTGTCCAGTCCTGGCAGGTCGAGCTTCGACACCGACATCAGCTGGTCGCGGACAAAGCCGGCGCTGCGCATCAATTCGCGCTTGTGTTGCGCCAGTTCATCGCGATCACGGCCGGCAATCTCGTCGAACGAGGCCTGCTCACTGTAGCCGCGGGTGCCGTGCAGGCGTTGCTTGGCTTCTTCTGCCAGCGTACGGGCGCTCATGCGGTCGCTGCGCGCCTGCTCCAGCGCGCGTGCGCTGCGCTGTTGCGCGTCGAGCACCTGCGCAAGGGTCTCTTCAGCCGCGTCGACCTGGTCGCCATGGGCATCGCGGCGATATTCGGCGCCGAGCGCGCGGTACGACGCTGAGCGCGTGGCCTGATTCGCGACCTTGCGGTAGAGCGTTTCGACCGTTTCCGCTGCATCGATCCGACGCGCAACCTGTTCGACCTTTTCCTTGATCAGGCGGAAGCCTTCGAGCAGGGCACGGAACTTGCCAATTTCAGTCGGACGCTCCTCGGCCACCAGTGTGCGCACGAACAGATCGACGTCGTTGACGCGCTGCAGGTTCAACGCGTTCTGGAAAGCTTTGCGGTACGCGACTGGATCGATGTGGACATTGCCACCCGGGCGCAGCTGGAGCAGCAGATCACGCAGGAAGCGGTCGCTGGTCTGGTGGAGCTCCATCTTGGTGCCGGCGGCTTTGCAGCGGGCAGCGATCGCGGTGCGGAATTGTGTCCATTCCAGCGGCAATTCCTGGCCTTTGACGGTTTCCAGATGATCGTCGAGCGTCAGCGCGACCCGTGGCAGCAGATACAGGCCGTGAACGCGGTGGTCGGGTTCGTCGGCAGAAGCGCCGAGCGCGATGCCTGCCGTGAGTGTTTCTCCGCTCGCCTGATCCTCGAATACGAGGCTCAGGTAGGTGGTGGCGGTGTCGCGCACGCGACCGTCGTCACCGGCGCGGTACACGCCCAGGCAGTAGTCGCGGATGCTGCGGGCGCGATGGCTGCCGCCGGCCTGGGCATTGAAGCGGATCTGGTTGCGGTCCGCGCCGAGCATCACGATCTGCAGTGCATCCAGCAACGCGCTCTTGCCGGCGCCGTTGGGCGCGATGATCGCGGTGGTCCGGTCCAGTTCCAGGGTTTCGGCCTGGAACAGGAAAAACTGGATCAGATGGACGCGCTTAAGCTGATACATCGTCGCTGCTCATCATGTCCGTGGCGGAAATTTCAGTGCCGTCAATTTCAGTGCCGGCAATGGCGGTCTCTGCAGTGTCGTCGGTCACGGAGTCTTCGGGGCTGACTTCTGCAGTGCCGGTTTCGGCGACATCTTCGTCGTCGCTGTCATCGTCATCGCGATTGTGTTGATCCAGACGCTGCAGCCACTGTGCGCCGACGATCTCGACGATGGCTGGCCGCACCAGAATCCGGAACGGCTGCGGGTCGTCGGGCTCGCATTCGGCGGTCTTGCATACCGACCAGCGCCTCAGCATCCGCAAGGTGTCGCGAAGTGGCCCCAGTTCCGGCATCGGCCGGCCGGTCAGCGCCTGATAGGCCTCCTGCAGATCCGGCAGTTCGACAATGACCTCGCCGTAGTCCTCGATCAGACCCTGACGCATCGCGGCGTCGTAGCGATGTCGCAGCACCAGCATCAACAGCGTCTGTTCCAGCGAAACCGCAGTGCCTTCGCCGTGGGTGGGCAGGGCGACGACATAGCGATAGTGCGCATTGCGTTCGAGGCGGATGCCGAGCGGCTCCAATGCCGCTGCGAAATCGTTCAAGTAGGTTTCGACCAGGTGATAGGCGTTCTTCGACATCCGGTCGCTGCTGTAGAGCACCTGTTCCGTGACCAGCCGGTACGCGGTCCGTTCGAAATCCTGAGGAATATAGATATCGCCGGAGAGTTGGCTCAATTGCGCCCAGGAACGTTTCATGCGGTGGTGTCTTTGGCGGTCGTGTCTTTGAATGCGGGGGTGTCTTTCATGCTGGAATGCCTTCGATCTTTGCCGTGTTGCCGGTGCGGCGCAGTACGAAGCGCGGCGCGTGCAGGTATGCGTTGTCGGGAGAAGGGGGGGCGGTGCCGGCCGTCGCAGAGCCATCGAGGTCCACGAGTTCGACCCGGAAACCGCGCAGCAGGCGATGCAGCGGATCCTCGCGGCGCAGCCCGCCCTTGCGGCGGCTGCGCAGGGCGAGCGTGACCAGCGTCTGGTAGGCGCGGAAATCCTCGATCGTCGTGATCTGCAGCGATGCCGAATCGAGCGAGTTGCCGTCGTTCCATTGGCGATCGAGATAGCGTGCGAGGTCTTCGGGCAACACCAGTCGCGCACGTTTCATCTGCCTCAGCAGATTCAGTCGCGCCGATTGTTCCGGTGTGGGTTCGGCTTGCACGTTGGCAGTGCGCGGGATCGGGCGTGGGCGTTGTTTCGGCGGACGCAGACGCTGTTCGTCCATCAGGGCGCCCGGCGCCACGGGCAAGCGCAGCACGTCTTCCGGTGCGGCGAGCGCGCCTTTGCACGCGCGACGGAGCAGGGTGTCCAGTTGATCCGGCGCACGCAGCCGATAGTCGAGGAAGGCCAGCGCACGGCGGTTCGCTTGGCGGATATCGTCGTCCAATCGGCCGAGATATTCGTCGATCCGGTCGATTTCATACAGCCTGCGCAGGCTGCGGTCGAGGCGGCGTTCGGCCAACGCCGGGTCACTGCCTGGCACGCGTTCGACATACCAGGCCAGCAGGTTCGCACGCAGCGGGCCATGTTCGATCTCGCGGACCATCGCAAGGATGGCGCTGCGTCGCGCCAGCGGATGGTCGACATTGTGCAGATCGGCGTAATCGCCGACGAACAGCTCGCCGACGTAGCGTTCGAACAGCTTGCGGGCGAACTGTGCCGTGGATTCGGCCTTGCTCAGCTCCGGCATCAGGTCGCGGACCTGCACGCTGACGGCGGAGACATGCGACAGCAGTTGCCGCGACTGGTCGGCCGCTTCGTCCAGCATGTCGCCCATGGCCTTGCCCTGGACCACCTGATTGAGCTGCAGCTCGATCGAGCGGACTTTTGCACCGAGAAAGGTCGGGCCGCGTTCGGCGAAATCGATCAGCAGCGTCAACAGCAGCGAGACCGCATGCACCATCGAGACCATGTCGCGTGCACCGATACGCTCCTGCCGCAGCCAACCGGCCTGCCGGAAACGTTCGTAGACCAGATTGGCGCGTACGGTCAGCGGGGTGTCTGGCGCTTCGCCATCTTCTTCGGTGTCCTGACTCCAGGGATCATCGGTCAGCAGGTAGCGTTCGATCGCCGAGGTGATTTCGCGGCGCTGGAAGCCGATGCTCGGCGGCATCGGCGCGTCCGGGCCGAAGAATTCGTCGAACAGCCTGCACAGCAACCGCCAGTAATGCATGCGGTTGGGCGATGCCAATGGGCCGAACAACCCTTGAGGGAGTACGGAGAACAACGCGGTCTCCGCAGGCGAAGCTGTCAAATCGAAACACTCCCGGATGGTATGGCCATGGCCTTGAGTCGCGCTGCGTCACGTGTTGCAGCATCAAGCCTCATGACTGCCGGCGCATTATCACAGCAAACCAAGAGGGCTGGGAGCCCGGGCTACAGCCGCAGCCCGCTCTCGAAATACCGTTCCGATCCGTCGATGGGGTCGATGAATGCCAGCGACCGCGCCAGCAGTTTGAGCGGCCTGGCGGGGTCGTCGGGGGCCTGATCGGTGAGCTCGGGGTAGAGCGGGTCGTTCTGGATCGGTGCCCCCAATGCCGCCATGTGCACGCGGAGCTGATGCGTTCTGCCCGTGACCGGTGCCAGCGCATAGCGCCAGATGTCCGAGCCGCGATCGATGACATCGATCCGGGTGAATGCGTTGGCCTCGCCGGGGACTTCCTGCATGCGGAAGAAAGGCTCTCCGTGCGCCAGCCGTGTGCGGCGTTCGGTCGGGAATGTCGACATGCGCATTGGCGGCGCCAGGGCTTCGTAGCGCTTGTCGATCTGGTGTGTCCGGAACAGGGAGTGGTAGCGTGAACGCGTGGCCGGGTTCGCGGAGCATAGAACGAGACCCGCAGTCAGCCGGTCAAGGCGGTGCAGCGGAACGATCCCGGAGTCGCCGAAGCGCCGTGCCAACCGGGCCAAAAGGGTCTCTGCAACATAGCCGCCGCCCGGAGTCACCGGCAGGAAGTGCGGTTTGTCGACGACGATCAGGTGTTCGTCGACATACAGGACCGTCTCTTCCACTGCCAGCCGTGTCTCGGCCTTGACCTCTCTGTAATAGTGGATCTCAGCGCCGACACGGAAAGGGGCATGTTCCTGCAGAGGCATACCGTCGCCGTCGAGCACGCGCCCCCGCGCGAAGCGCGATTGCCACGTTTCCCTGCCGATTGCAGGGAAACGTGCGCATAGAGCGTCGAGAACCGTTGTCCACGGACCGGGTCGCAACTGGTAGCGGCTCGCGGCAACGCCGTCGATGGCAGGGGGTGATTTCACCGGAACAGCTTAAACGTGGTGCCGGCGGAGTGTGTCATCTGGACGTGTAAGCGATTGATTTCATATGGCATGGCTGTGGATGCCTGCTTGTGGTCGATCACGGATATCCAGTGCGGATCGTGCACATGTTCCGCGAACCTCGGTAAAAACACACCCAGTTGGCGTCGAATGACAGGCAATGCTGTTTGATCCGGAAAATCGAATGCCCGGATGTCTCGATCAATGCGGGCATAAGGGCTGCATCCGCCTGTTTTCCTTGCATTGGACATTCGTTGGCGGGCCATCGGGTCTTTGGCTACAATCGGGCGCAGACAACAACACTCATATGCAGAGCTCCGATGAATCCGGTTCATATCGACTTCGAAAGGCCCATCGCTGATTTGCAGGCGCGCATTGATGCCCTGCTTGAAGCTGGCAGCGCCAATGATGTGAAGGTCGATGCCGAGATTCGCGTTCTCCAGAAGAAATTGAGCAAGCGCAAGGCCGCGATTTTCAGCGACCTCTCCGCGTGGCAGATTTTGCAGTTGGCACGCCATCCTGCCCGTCCTTACACCCTGGATTATGTGAAGGTCATCTGCGACGAATTCCAGGAACTTTCCGGGGACCGTGCATTTGCGGATGATCGTGCAATCGTCGGCGGTTTGGCCCGGATCGGTGGTCGTGCGATGGTGGTGATCGGTCACGAAAAAGGTCGCAGCAACAAAGACAGGATCAAACGCAATTTCGGAATGCCGAAGCCCGAGGGTTACCGCAAGGCTCTCCGGCTGATGAAGATGGCGGAACGCTTCAAGCTGCCTCTGATCACCTTCATCGACACCATGGGCGCATGGCCCGGCATCGATGCCGAAGAACGTGGCCAGTCAGAAGCGATCGCACGCAACCTGCTGGAGATGAGCGAACTGCGCGTACCGATCGTCTGCACCGTCATCGGCGAAGGCGGCAGCGGCGGCGCACTTGCGATCGGTGTTGGCGATGCCGTGAACATGCTCGAATACAGCACCTATTCCGTGATCACGCCGGAAGGGTGCGCATCCATCCTCTGGAAGACTGCCGACCATGCCAAGGATGCTGCCGAGCAGCTCGGGTTGACGGCGAAGCGCTTGAAGGAACTGGGCCTGATCGACAAGGTCATCCGGGAGCCGTTGGGTGGGGCGCATCAGAATCCTGTCCAGATGGCCAAGCGACTCAAAGCGGTCTTGCTCAACCAGGTCGACGCGCTCGAAAAGATGCCGGTCGAAGATTTGTTGGCCGAGCGTTACCGGCGGCTGCGTTCATACGGCGCATACGAAGCCGCCTGATCGAGGCGCTGCAATTTTCTGTCCGTAGACGGCTTCACAAGCGCATTGCACCGGCAATCGGTGCTCCTCGACATCAGCCCGTTTGATGGCATGTAATCGTGCATGCTCAACCATGCACGCTCAAATCTCGCACGCTCAAATCCTGCGTGATCGATTCGCGTTCTATTGAATCGCGCTCGTTTGCGTCGAGCGTTTTCGAGCCGGGCTTGTGCGGAATGTCGAACCGTTCACCGATGAAGCCCTCTGTCTGGCGGCATCATCTATGCGTATGGCTGCGGGTACTACTGATACCGAAGTGATCCGGACGCTTGCCGCAACATCTTCCAATATGAGACGGCGCGTAGGGCGAGCACTTTGGCTGCGGTTGCGTGGCAGTCCGCCCGAACCTGACTGCGGGCAGAGCAGGGCATTGGTAGATGAACATGAGCAGAACCCGTGGTAGTGTTGGTGAAATGGATTTGAATATGCTGGCGACCTTGGAGCTTGAGCCTGCTCTGTGGATGGTCGTCATGAGCATCGGTATCTGGCGTTGCAGGCACAGTGTCCGGGGGGGCTAATGGAAGAGCATTCGCGTTTCAATCTGGTTGGATCGTCTCCACAGTTCAAGAAAGTCGTCGCGCAGATCCATCGGATGGCTGCACTGGATGCCACCGTGCTTGTTTCGGGTGAAACAGGCACAGGTAAAGAGCTCGCCGCACGCGCAATCCATTACCTCAGTCCGCGGGCGGACAAGCCATTCGTGCCGGTCAACTGTGGAGCGCTTGCCGATTCACTTGTTGAAAGCGAATTGTTCGGCCATGAACGTGGCGCCTTCACCGATGCCAAGACCGCTTCGGCCGGGCTGATCGGCGAGGCCGCAGGTGGCACATTCTTCCTCGACGAAATCGACACCCTGAGTACCAAGGCGCAGGCGGCTTTGCTGCGATTCCTGCAGGACCGCACTTACCGGAGGGTTGGTGGTGGTGGGCTGCGCCAGGTTGATGTGCGGGTGCTTGTGGCCAGCAATGCCGATCTCGCAGAACTCGTGCAGAAACGGCAATTCCGTCAAGACCTGCTCTATCGTCTCAATGTGTTGTCGTTGCACCTTCCCGCACTACGGGAGCGGGAAGGTGATGCGGCTGTGCTGGCCCATGAAGTACTGAAACGCTTGAGCCATCAATACCGCTTGCCTCTTAAACGACTGCATGCGGAGGGTCTGGATTTCATCCAGAAATATCGTTGGCCGGGCAATGTGCGCGAGCTCGAAAACATCATCCATCGCGAATTCCTGATGAGCGACGATGCCGAGCTGCGCCTTCGCGAATCTCGCGAAGAATTGATGAATGATGTTCCGGGGGAAACTTCGATTGAAGTGGACGTCTGCAACCAAGCGTTCCGCGATGCCAAAGCGAACGCCGTCGCCGAGTTCGAACGCAATTACGTCCGCGAAATGCTGGCACGTACCGGCGGCAATATTTCCCAAGCCGCACGCCTTTCAAATCAGGAGCGAAGCGCTTTCGGCAAATTAGTACGCAAATATCAGCTGGGCGGTTTCGAAGGTCGCGTCGCTTGAGAGATGCCATTACAGGCATCTCTACAAGGCTTGCCGAATATCGGTCCGCGTGGGATGCGGCCAACATTGCGGAACGCATGATTCTCCAGGATGGAGCCCTGATGCGATCGATCCCAGGGCCAGCATTGTATGCTTGGAGCATGATTTCACGACACTTTCAATCTTGAGTCCAAACCTATGGACGAGCAACTTGTCGCCATTGCCAAGGCTGCCATCCGCGATTATCTGGCCGAACGCCCGGATAGCGCGGATACGCTCGAAGGTATCCATCGCTGGTGGATTCTCTGGCCGGGCTTGGCCGAGTCACCTGTCGTGACCCAGGTTGCACTTGAACATCTGCAAACCGCTGGCGAGATGGAAGCGTTCACTGTCGGCAACAGCATCCTCTGGCGCCGTCGTCGCGCCATACCGTCCGACGTCTGATCACGTCCGCGTTGCACGATGTACAGACACAGGATGCCTGGATCTGCCCGTTCTGGTTCAGTCATCCGAGATGAGGTGAATTTTTACCCACTCGGGTGAAAAACCTCCGGATAGTCTGGGTCTTCCAACGATTGATCGTGCGAAAAATACATGTTTTCAAGTGTTTTTCAGCGAATGGACATGAGTGGCTCGGAATTTGCTTGAGCCTGTTGCAGATACTCTGCAACAGGAATCGACGATGAGCGGATTTTCGAGAGGCGGCAGGCCCAGACAGTCCAACGGAGATTGGATCGAGATGACCACTTACCGACATGACCGTCCCGGTGCGGACGGTCAGCGCGGTACGATCGACAACCCACAGGGCAATGCGACCTATGATCGCAATCCCCATGATCTGACCGTGCACGGAATTACCTCCAACAAGCCGGGTGGCGGCAAGTTCCTGATGCAGCAGATCGCACTCGATGCGCACGAGATGGGCAAACCCTTCGTGCGCACAACGATGACAGCCCCAACGGCATTCGGTTTCTATCACAAGATGGGTATGTTGCCTTCGCTCGCGACCAAGGCCATGGGCGAGGCGTCGATGGCACGGACGCATCCTGGGGGTTTGAGTTTTCCAGTCGGGCAGGTCGGTCATCCCGGGCGGCTGGATCAGGGGTCGCTCGATGCGTTGGACCGACGGATCAAGACATCGCGGATGCAGTGGGAAGCGCCGACGGCCACAGTGATCAAGAAATCGTCGGGCCGTTGAGCAGATATGGACACGATGTCGATCGCATTCGCAGCACGCTCTTTGAATCAGGCATTCGCCCAGCCGAGGTGTGCCGAATGAGCAATGACGGCAAACGCAGACGCAATGGCTATCTGTACACACCGTTCGGTGGCGGCGATGCATTGAAGTCTGCGCTCGGCGAGAACATGGCAAGGATTGCCAACAACAAACAACCCATGGGATTGATTGCGCCCTCCCATCAGGCGGCCGACAGGCTCGCCCATTTGCGACAGACGACGCTCAATCACTGGCAGGGCCAGATTTCGCATTCCGAACAGACCTTGGGCGGGCTTGGTCAGCGCAAGCGTTTGGCAGATGCCGACTTCCTGGCGGCGATACGCGCTTCTGTCGACGCGCATGGAGCCACCGCGCAGTCGACACGCGATGCGCGTCACGACGCCCGCGATATGCATCAGGTCGACAAGACGTTGATCGGTGGCGACAAGGTGATTCACGAGGCCAATCTTTCCCATCTGAAGCCGAGGCATCAGGCGCTGTCGCAAACCCGAGTCATGAATACCAGCCCCGGAATCTATCCGGATCTGTTTCCCGACCCGCCACTTGGCTTTCTTAGACCAGATACCCGGTATTCCAAGGGAGACAAGCTCTACGTCCTCGGTCACGGTGCGCCCGGAAACGGCAATCTCTTTGCCAGATCGGACGGTCAGGGTGGGCAGCTCAGTGCGATGGGGCTGGCGAGCCACTTGCGCGATGCCGGATTGCAGAGCAATGCCATGGATGTCCGTTTGACGGCTTGCCAAGGCGTGCCTGCGCTCGACGAACATCAATACACGGACGGCCCATCGACGCGGAATTCCGGCTATCTCGTGCCGGAAGTCGCCAAGGCGTTTCATGGCCTGGGCTTCAGGGATCTCACCGTCACGGGTTACCAGGGTAATGGCGTGACCTTTCCATTCAACTCGCCGCACCACCTGCGCAGCGACCCGGCCGATGATACAAACCGGTTCAAACGCAGCCTCGCAGCCATCCGTTATCGGGTTTCGGAGATGGGAGAGTGAGTGAGTCCAGGCGCGATGATCGCGCATCCGCATCCGCATCAGCATCCGCATCCGCGCCAATGTCTCGGCGATCGCTTCGCAGAGCATTACCCATGCCGCTCCGCGTACGGACTTCACATTCGGGCATGAGCCATGAACCATTCGCCTAAGCGGACGACAGCAAACGGTGGGCTTCGCATCGAATCGCGTCGCTTGCATCCATGAACATGCCCGTGCAAACAGAGGGTGGCCAGAGGGTCGTTGCCGGAAAACGAAACGATGCGTTCGTCGACCACCCTTCTGCCGACATCTCGCTCGATATGCTCTGGAATGCACTGGAGTTTGCGCGATGGGCGCCGCATGCGCTCGAGAGCTGGTTACCCGATGTGTTGGCGCATGCCGACGAGCTGGAACCGCAGCAGCGCATCCCTTGGCTGATCAGATTGCGTCAGGCAGCGCATGACGGATGGGCGGTATCGATGACCGTCAGGGAGTCTCTGCTTTCATTGGCATCGGACTGGTGCGACTGGCCGCTTCTGAAGATGTTGGGGGAGCGATTAGAGGCCATCGGCCAACTACCGGAGTGGGCTGAGCCGTCGATGGTGCAGGCCTGTCTGAAACTGGGAGACCCGGAAGCGGCGCTGCTGAGATGCAGGTCGCTGGCGCTGCGTTATCCGCAGGAGCAGTGGATCCTCGACACCTACGGCATGCTTCAATCCTGGATCGATTTTGCTGATCGGATTGCGCCTCCGATCATCAGCGAAACGCTGCGGCTTGAGCCCATGGGACATCATCATGTCGATGATTTCTCGTGTCAGTACTACGATCCGGACATTGCGGAACGCTGTTGTCTTCCAGCGTTCGCCAACGAGACAGAATGGCATCAATGGCTTGATCAATGTTGGAGCTATGGCGATCAGCGACTGTATGCCGTGATTCATCCGGACTGGGGATTCATAGGCAGTGTCAGTCTGATACTCCACGACGGCATCGGCTTCTTCTATTACTGGCTGGGGCGCGATTTCCAAGGGAATGGCATCGGCCCAGAAGCTGCGCAACTGCTGCTCGATGATGCGCAACGGCATTACAGGATGAGGGCCTGTTATGCCAAGGCCTTCGTCGACAACAGGCCTTCGCATCGTGCATTGGAGAAGGTGGGCTTCAGCATGCTCGATTTTCAGTGCCTGCCATCGAATGAAACGGAGCGCTTCTATCGCCTTGGCGAAAGCCAGAGTCGCGAACGAAACATCACGGAATTGCGCACACTTTTCGAACAGATGGGTTCCGAAATCCGCGTCGCAGTGCCATTTTCGACCCATCAACGCGCAGTTGATACGCCGGTGATCACGGAAGGGCATTCCGGCCCGGAATGGCATATCAAAGCGGATCTCGTCCGCACAGAACCATCATCACCTTGAATCTTCCGAGGGAGTGTCATGTCCGATAATCACAAGCGCAAGTTGTCGCAGACGGGGTTTTTGACGCCGCGAGTGGGTGTGCAATCCAGAAAGATCACCGGCTCGACGACTGGCCCGAGCATGTCGGCATTCGTCTACGACACCGGCAGAAACAGCGGCGGGAAGTTGTCACATCAGGTCAAGTATGGGCCCGGCATCGGTTTCTCTCCGCAGGAACGCGGGCAGTTGCACGATCACTACAGCACCAAGAAAGTTACGCAACGCTACACGCAGTACAACGCCAACAGAAATACCTATGTACAAGCTGCGCAGCGCATGGGGCGCGGGTTGACGCTACAGGAACGGGACGTGAATGCAGGGCGTAATCCTGGAAGCACATCGATCGACCATATCATCGCAAGCGGCACTGGCCAACATGCGATGAATCGCACGACGCTGGAGTTCCTGAAAGGCGGAAAGCAGTCAGGTCAAGGCAATCTGAAAAACAAATTCGGCGGCATCGCGCAGCAGGCTGCGGCGATCGGGAGAATGCGGGGGCTTGGCAGAGAGATCCTGCGTGAAGAATCGCGTACAGAGGGTTATGGAAGCGTTGTGAATGGTGGCTCCAAGAGTGAGCATGGCGCTTTCATTGCCAAGCGAAACAAGATGTCGAAGGATATTTCTCGAGCCTTTGAACGCGGCGATGAGAACGCCTACAAGCGTTTCATGAAGCATACGTTCGACTCGACAGGAAACCTTCGTCTGGGGCAGGGGTCGGGAAATTCTCGCGTGAGTACCGGCTTCGACATGCCTCTGGACAGTAATCTCAAGCCGACGCAACGCGGATCACGTCTGCTGCATGCCTACAAGACATTCGGCTATCAGGACATGATAACCGATGGAAAAATTGGAAAGCGCAATGCTTCCGGATTGTTCACGACCAACTTGCGTGGATCGAATTTGTCAAGCAGTCGGCAGAAGCACGACGACACGATCGATCACTCGCGACGATTCCGCTGAGCCGTCGATGCCCGGTATCTGATGCCACTGGCTGAAATTCCGGTAGAGGCCGTAGCGAATTCCGACAGATTCCATCGCCGTCCCATGCCTGGGGCGGCGCTTTTGCGCGCGTCGAAGGAAAGGTATACGGATTCAGCTTGACGCCCCGTGTCACTACAGAGAACGTGTTCGCATGCGTGCACGGCGCTGCATTCCTACAGTTTGCATCAACTGCGCGCCGGAATGGATTCATGTGTTTTTTTTCACCCACCCTGAGATAAAAATTTCCCAGGCCCCATCGTGGACGCATGGCGTACTGCACGAGCATGGGAAATCCTTGGAAACAAACGCTTTCCGCACAAAAAACCGAGGTCGGCGCGGTATGCCCTGACTCATGCAGTGAGTGCATACGGACAGGCAGGATATTCAAGCGGCTATTTTCCCATCAGAAAAACCCTTTTATTTCATGAGTTTGCATTTTTTTCTGACTTGGCACGGTACTTGTTAGTGGTATGGCGAAGCAGCACCCCGCTGCCATCGTGATCTTGATGAGCCGAACTGAAGCGACCGATGGCTGCACTTGGCCATTTCGTCACTGGAGGTCCGCGCATCGGATGGACAGTAACGATCAACAGTCCCCTGAGTGAGGCAAGGAAATGAGCGAAAGCACGCAGAAGAAGTTGTTGCGAGTGCGTCCACCCCGTGTGCGGATCACTTACGACGTACACACGAACGGCGCTATCGAGAAGCGCGAACTCCCTTTCATCGTCGGCATCTTTGCGGACCTGTCTGGTGACCGCGACCCGAACGCCAGTCCTTTGGTTCCGCCGGACATGAAGGACCGCAAGATCGTCGATATTGATCGCGACAACTTCAACGAGGTGCTCAAACAGAGCGGCCCTCGTGTCGTCCTGAAGAATGTCGACAATGTATTGCCCGGAGGCAGCGGCAAGCTTTCGGGACGCGTCATCATGTTCGAATCGCTGAGCGACTTCGAACCCATCAACGTTGTCCGCAAGGTCGATGTGCTCGACAACGTCTTTCAGCAGCGCAAGCTGCTTCGCGATGCCCAGGCCCGAGCCGAGGTCAATGATGCTTCCGCCAAAGCGCTCGAAGACGCTGTCGCCGCGATGGAAGGCACAGGTGCGCATTGGGCCACGACCTGTCAGTCGGCGCTGGACGCGCTGGCAGTCGCAGTCAAGGCGATCAGCGATGCGAAACCGGATACTGCGACCGTCGCACAAATCCGCGCTGTGGGAGACACGCTCAAACGCCGTACAGTGCCCGCATTGAGACAGACTGCGGATTTCCTCGCGAGAGAGGACAAAGAACAGGAACAATTGAAGGCGGCCAACGGAGCGACGCGTGGCAGTGATGCTGCGAGAGCCGCGCTCAAGGCGGCTGTGGCTCCGTTCGAAGCTGCGGCCAAAGCAGCAGAGGCGGCGCTGGCCGAATTGGTCGCAGGCGATCCAACCACCACGAAGCTTGCCGATGCAACTGCGAAGCCGCTGGAAGACAACGCGGCGACCACGCTGCCACCGCTGATCGATACTTTGCGGACCACAACTCTTTTCAAGGATATCGAAACAGCGGTCGCAGCCACGCTTGCCGCAGGCTATACAGCACCTGCATCCTTCACCGCTGGCGTGCTCTCGGCGTTGGGAGATCACGTGTTTCCGGTCGTGACTGCGGCCGACGGCAGTGGGATCGGACGTGGCGCGGCATTGTCGATCGACTTCGCGGTCGCAGCCATCGATCGCGCCCTCAGCCTGCAACTGTCGGCGATCATGCACTGCGACATGTTCAAGGCGATGGAAGCCACATGGCGTGGGCTGTTCCATCTGGTCTCCCGCGCTGAAACCGGCACCATGCTGAAACTGCGCGTCTTCAACGCAACGTTGAAGGAACTGCAGGACGACATGTCGAAAGCGGTGGAGTTCGACCAGAGCAAGCTGTTCAAGCTGATCTATGAAGCGGAATACGGCACCTACGGTGGCTCGCCATACAGCATGCTGCTCGGTGGTTACGAAGTCGGTCCCGGCGCGCCCAACATGACCTTCCTCGAAACGATGTCCGGTGTGGCGTCCGCCGCACACGCGCCGTTCCTGACGGCGGCCTCGCCCGAGATGTTCGGTCTCACCGGTTTCGGCGATCTGACCAAACCCCGCGATCTGGCCAAGATCTTCGAAGGCGCGGACCTGCAGAAGTGGTCGGAATTCCGCGACACGGAAGACTCGCGCTACGTCACGTTGGTGTTGCCGCGAGTCATGCTGCGTTTGCCCTATGGTGAGAAGACGTTGCCTGCGGACGGATTCAATTTCGAAGAAACGGTATTGTCCGGCTCCGGCATCCCGGAGAACGACAATTTCCTCTGGGGCAATGCCGCCTACTTCCTCGCAGAACGCATCACCAATGCCTTTTCGCTGTACAGCTGGACAGCTGCCATTCGTGGCGTCGAAGGCGGCGGCCTCGTCGAGGGGCTGCCTATCTACACCTTCAGCAGCGGTGGCGACGACGGCATCAAGGAACTGTTCTGCCCGACAGAGGTGGCGATCACCGACCGTCGCGAAAAAGAGCTCAACGACCTTGGCTTCATCGCGCTGTGTCATTGCAAAGGCAGCGGCAAGGCGGCGTTCTTCGGCGGACAGACCACCAACAAGCCGAAGAAATACATCAATGACGATGCCAATGCGAATGCCGCACTGTCGTCGCGCCTGCCATACATTCTCGCTGCCTCACGGTTCGCGCACTACATCAAGGTGATCGTGCGTGACAAGGTCGGTGGGTTCCTCACTCGCGGCAATGTGGAAGCATTCCTCAATACATGGATTTCGCAGTACGTATTGCTCGACGACAACGCGTCGCAGGAGGTCAAGGCCGCATTCCCCTTGCGCGAAGCATCGATCGTGGTGGTGGATGTGCCCGGCGAACCGGGTGCATACAAGGCGACCGTCTTCCTGAAGCCGCACTTCCAGCTCGAAGAGCTGACAACGTCGATTCGCCTGGTCGCCGACCTGCCCGCATAACGACATCACTACGAATCAAGAGAAGGGTAAGACTATGGACCTGATACTTCTGCAGCCCGGCAACTCCGATATTTTCGGTGGCAAGAATTCCGGCAGCCTCATCGACAACACCTGGCGCGACAAGATCCTCGACCTCAGCAGTCAATGCATGGAGCTCGTGTCCGTGCACCATGGCATGAAGCAGCAAATCACCACCGACGTCAGCAACCAGGCGCGTACGTCGGGACGGCCAATCATCACCGAGTTCACATGCGTGAAATATGTCGATTCGACGTCGGTCGCCATGTACGACCACTGCTTGCGTGCCAAGACGCTGGATTCCGGCCCCAAGCAACCGACCAAGATCTTCATCGCGAGAAACTCCGGCGATAAGACGGCGAACATCATCACGATGGCGCTGCGGGACACGATCATCAGCGAGATCCAGTTCCAATCGCATCCGGACGATATGCCGACGGAACAATTCAAGCTCAATTTCACCGAAATCCTCTGGACGTATACCTTGCAGGACGTCCAGCTCGGAACACCGGGAAACCGCCAGTCCGGCTGGAGCATCATGCACAACCGTCCGATCGGAAAATTCACCTGAGGAACAGGTATCAGAAAGACGCCGGCGCACCGTTGGGTGCGCCGGCAATCGAGCTGCCATCGCACCGTCACGTTCGGGGGTTTTCATGTTGTTTCTGTTCGAACGCCTCAGTGTTCTTCCTCGCGGCATCGACGGCAAGGCCGAGCCGTTTGATGAGGAAGCGGCTGTCATGGCGCAGATACAGCGTATCGCGTCCACCGGGCGGCTTGCGGGTGATGCGATTCCGGCCGTGCCGTGGGGTATGCGTTCGGTCACCACGATCGGTGCGAATGCCACATTGCAGCTCGATGCGTATGCGAAAACATTGGGCGAGGCCATTGAACGGCACGAACCACGGCTGTCCTCCGTACAGGTCAGTGTCGAGCATCGTGACGATGCCTTGAGTCCATATGGCTTGGTCGTGAGCGCCACTTTCCCCGACGAAGAACAGCCACGCAATGTGCGTGTTGCTGCGCCTTTCTGATTCAGGAAAGGACCCTCAGACATGAGAACCGCCGCAGATCGACTGAAGGATTTCTATCAGCAGGAACTGGCTTCGCTCCGCGCCGAAGCCAGCGAATTCGCACACGACTATCCTGATCAGGCCGGTCAGCTGGGGATCCATCGCGGTCGCTCGCAGGATCCGCAGGTCGAACTGTTGATGCAGTCATTCGCGTATCTCACCGGGCGCCTGCGTCATCAGCTGGAATCCGATCAGGCAGAGCTTCCGAATGCCTTGATGGCGGATCTGTATCCGCACCTGGAAGCACCGCTGCCGTCGATGATGATCGCCGAGATCGAGGTGCAGCCCGATGGTGTCGCGACCATTGAGCGCGGGCGCAACGTGATGGCTACCGTACCGATCGAAGGTGGTGGCACCGTCACATGCCGCTTCCGTACCTGTTTCGAAACGGCGTTATCGCCACTCAATGTGATCGATCTCGCCATCGTCTCTCCGGACGACTATCCGCAGCTGTCGCGCGATCCGGAAGTTCGCAGCGTGATGCGGGTGCGCCTGCGCAAGCATGGTCGGACGTTGCTCAAGCAACTGCAGCCGAAGAAGCTCCGCTTTCATCTGAATCCGGAGGCTGGACCTGGATATGCCCATGGCCTCCATCAATTGTTGAACGCGCATCTGCATGGATTGGCCGTCGTCGAAGAACCTGAAGGCCAGGGACATTTGCACCTGTTGCCGACGGAAAATCTGCGCTGGGTCGGGTTCGAGGATGACGAAGCGGCATTGCCCTCGAACAGGCAAGCGCATCCGGCATTCCGTATTCTGCAGGAATACTTTGCCTTCACTGAAAAGTTCCTGTTCTTCGACATCGCATCGCTGCAACTGGAGACGGCGAGCGAAACGGTCGATCTGTTGTTCATGCTCAAGACGCCGCCGGATCCTTCGCTGCGACTGAAGCCGGCGATGCTGCTGACGAACTGCGTGCCTCTGATCAATCTCTATCAGCAACGCATCGATCCGCTGAGTCTTGATCATTCGCGATTCGAATATCGATTGACCGGCGATGCGACCCAGCATGCGAATTGCGAAATCTATCGCATCGATCATTTGCATGCGGTCCGGGCGGGTGCGGCTCCTCGCGCGCTTGTCCCCTACTTTTCAATGGACGACTTCCAGCATGTGGAAGGTCAGGACTATTTCTATATCACCAGGCGCGAAGCGAGCCAGCGCCCGCGCATCGGTGGAACAGAGCTTCATATCTCGTTCCTCGATGCGAAATTCCAGATGACGGATCCTGCAGAGGATGTCATCGGTGGTAGTGCGCTGTGCACGAATCGACGCATGCCGGAACGGCTGTGCGTTGGCGATCGCCTGCAGATCGAAGGCGCTGCGCCGATCATCGCGATGCGCGTCCTGGGCAAGCCATCGGCGCATCAGACACCGTTCATGACGGGGGATCGGCCCTGGCTTCTGGTCTCGCAGCTTTCCCTCAATCACCTGTCGCTTTCGAGTGGCCCGCATGCGTTGGCTTCACTGAAGGACATCCTGCGTCAGCACGTGGGCCCGAGCAGCACGCAAGGACTTCGTGCGATCGACGGCATCCAGTCGATCCAGACGCGCCCGCTGGTGCGTTGGCAAAGCCAAGGGGGGCGCCCTGGCTACGTGCAGGGTGTCGAAATCGACGTGACGTTGGATCACACGCGTTTTGAGGAGAGTAGCGCTGTGCTGTTCTGTGCCGTCCTGCGGCAATTCTTCGCACTCTATGCCGCCGTCAATACGGTCGTTCAGGTGCGCCTGCGCATGCCCAACGTGAAAGGAGTATTGAAGGAATGGCCACCATTGGCGGGCAATCAAATCCTTCTCTGAATCACGTTGTCGTGGGGCAGTACGCACGCTTCGACGTCTTCCAGCTAGTGCGCCTGTTGCAGCAGAGGTCCGGTGGTGTATGGCCGATCGGCGTGCGCCTGCGCTTCCGTGCAGATCTGCGTGCGAGTTTTCCGGGTCACGAAATCACACTGCTGACGAAAGCCAATGCCATGCCTGACTTCCGCCTCGAAGGCCGCGAAGCACAGCAGATGCCCGCGCGCCTCGAGGTGAGAACGCCGAATTACTGTGTTGCCAGTGAGCTCGGTCCACTGCCTGAGCCATTCCTCGAATGGGTTCGGGATCAGGAGCGTATCGGTGGTCATGCCATGGCCGCATTCCTGGATGTCTTCAATCAGCGGATCCATGTGCTGCGTCATGAAATGAAGTCCAGATCGCTGCGCGCACTGGATCCGGAGCAACCAGCCAAAACGCGTTATGCCGGGCAGTTGGCGGCGATGATGGGCGTGCCGCTGCCAACGCAGCAACAGCAGATCCCGTTGCCCATGCGTGCCTGGCTCGGGTTGGCTGGATTGCTTGCGAACAGCCGCAAGAGCGCAGTCGTCGTTGCGCAGATTCTCAGTGCTTATCTTGGCGTCGACTGTCGCCTTCAGACGTTGGTCGGGCAATGGCGCGACATCGAGGAAACCGATCGCATCGCGCTTGGCCGGAAGCAGCACGCGCTCGGCCGGGAGAGTCTGTTGGGACGACGTACATGGGATACCCATGCTTCGGTGCGTCTGCAAATCGCCAAGCTCAGCTACGATGCCTGTTGTGCGCTGTTGCCACTTCGCGCAACACGAACAGGTGATGTGCAGTCGAGTGCCGCGCATCACGGGCTTGTCTCCATGATCCGGATGTTGTTGGATCGTCGATTCGATTGTGAAGTCGTGATTCAACTCGATTCAGCCACTGTGCCGCCCCCGCGCCTGGAGCTGCCGTGGCGTGGAGGAGGCTTGGGCTTGCGTTTGGGGCAAACCGCATGGCTCGGATCGCATCGAGGCGGCCACGTCCGTTTCACGGTGAGAACCGCTGACACGGGAGCTACGGCATGAATTTGCCTCTGGATCCGATTGATGCTTCCGCTGTCGATCTGGTTGAGCAGAACCGCATCTATCAGCAGTGCCGCATTGAAATGCAGCACGGGAAGATCCTGGGCGGCAGCGCATTCCGTCTCGTGAGGTTCCAGGGCCAGGAGAGCGTATCGGATCTGTTCGAATATCAACTCGAACTGCATGGTGACACGGTCGAGAAAGACGGTGGCATACCCCTCGTGTTTTCGCAGATCATCGGGCGGCCGGTATCCGTCGGTATCGGCAACAACGCATTCAGCAACCATGTCGCTGGTCAAAAGGCGTTTTCCCGGGCGATGAGTGGTGCCGACCAGGCAAGCGAGTTCACGCTGTTCAATGGCATCGTCGCCTCTTTTGCGATTGAGACGCCCGGCGTCTATCGGGTGACCATGCGGCCAGCGGCCTGGCGCATGGGTCTGACCAATCGCTATCGGATTTTCAGCCAAAAGAGTGTGCGTGAGGTGCTCGCCCAGCTGTGCCGTGAGCATCGTGTGAAGGCGTCGTTTTCAGGTTTGACCGGCAAGCACAATATTGCTTCCAGCAGAGTGCAGGACTGGTTCCAGGCGGGCGAAACGGACTTGGAATTCATGCGCCGTCTGATGACGAAGGCACATGTGTTCTATTACTTCATACATGATGCGAACAGCCACATGATGGTGTTCGACAATCAGCCAGTCTATCCGCCGGTGTCCTCAAGCAACATGCCGATGCGCTACACCTATACCGGCACCGATGCGCTGGGCATGCAGCAGGGTGATGTTGTCTCGCAGTACAGCTATCAGCAATCGCTTGGCATCAGTGGCGTCCAAGGTGTGTTCACGCTGCAGAAGGAAGCCTGGGACGTTCGCCAGCCAAGCGAGCCGATCGCCAGCTTCACCAGCTTCCATGGCGACAGTCGACCAGATACGGGCGATTTGCCGTTCAAGCAGTACAAGATCGTGCAGTACGGTTTCAGCGACAATGAAGTGCGCGAATTCGCACAGTCCACCGAGCTGGCAATGCAGACCGCCAACCGGCAGCTCAATGGCGCTGGTTGCTGCTCCGCATTCCGTGTTGGCCACCGTTTCCAGATGCAGTCGACGGGCGACTCCACGTGGGTGCGCCCTGAGCTCAATGGCGTGGAGTTCGTACTCACCCACGTGCAGCACGACTCCAGCCTGGACGGTGAATACACGAACCAGTTCACGGCTACGCCCGCCAGTGGGCTGGTGTCGGCCGTCGATGTACACGACACGCAACAGGGCATGGTGCTGGCGCATGTCACTACGCCGGATGGAAGCGACGCTGTACATGACTGGCCGTACTATGTACCCGACGATTTCAGTCTTGCGCACAATGTGCTTGATGATAGCCAAGGCGTACACAAGCGACTGAATGCGAAGGGCGTCCACGTGCGTTTTTCCTGCGATGGCCCGGACGCACCGGCAGTGTGGGTCAAACTCGCGGCACACATGCAGACGATTCCGGAAGTGGGCACCAGTGTCTGGGTGTCGCGTGCCAATGACGAATCCGAGCTGCCTGAGATACAGAACATGGTGCAGGCCGATGGCAGCAAGGTCATCACTGACACGGGCTGGACCGCGCATACCCAGGTCGGGAACAGTTATTCGACCAGCTTCGGCGACAGCCGAGGCGTGCGCTTTGGGCAAACGTGGTCACGACCGGATGTCACTGCCGCCATCAAGCTGGTCGAAGACGCGTATGCCACAGGCAATTTCCGCGATGCATCGTATTCGCGTGGCGGTAATTACGGATATTCGACAACGGAAAAAAATGAAAAGGGCATTCTGAGCGAGTCCTGGTCGTTCGGTTCGACTTACGGTTTTTCATGGGCGCTGGAGCAGAAGAGCTTCAGCGCGGCTGGATCGAGTCACCACCAGTCGGTCATCGGCAAAAGCGATCCATCGAAGGTCAAGCCTGCAGTGCCGGATGCCGATGCAAAGGCCGCTGTGCAATCTTCGCTTTCGATCGTCTGGGGTGACACCTACAGCAACAGCACGAGTCATGGAAAGACCAAGTCGGTAGCCGAGTACAACGGGAATGTCGAGAACGACAGTACCCACAATGGTGACGTGCTGTCCACCACCGAAATCAGCGGAACTTCGACCAACAACAGCACGCATCACGGCAATGTCAGCAGCACGACCGAAATCCATGCGGATTCCGAAAACGCGTCGACGATCACGGGCACAAGTACGAACCGCAGCACGCACAATATCGTCCACAATTTCACGACGGTTGCCGCACAGAGCAGTTCCAGCGCCATCGGCGCGACCAACAGCAACGATGTGGTGGGCGTCAGCAATGCCAACTCCGCAACGGGGGCCAGCAACCGCAATTCGCTCACCGGTGCGAACATCGATATCAGCCTGCAAGGTACAGGCAATACCGTATCGATTACCGGCATGGAAAACCGGATGACCATGGCGGCGATGAGTAATTCCCTCAGCGTTACCGGTGAGTCGAACAGCGTGAATGTCGTCGGAGAAAGCACGACGGTGGAAGTGGCGGGCCCCGGTGTTCACGTGTCGGTGAAATCCGACCAGGCCAGCATCGACCTTAACGGGCCGGTGATGCAGATCCCTGTGATTATTCTGGTGCTGTGAACGATGAAGATCATCAAGCCGCTCACGCTCGGTCTTTTACACCAACCCTATCGATATCAGGGCCAGCATCGGTTGGCGATCGCTGCTTTGGGTTTTTTTCACTTGGGCCGCAGCGACGAGCGTTTTCTCATCGACAATCTGCAATGGCCGCGCGTACTTCCGCAACTGCCGGCAGGACAGCCGCTGGATCATGTCCTGCCCAAAGCGCACGCAGAAATCATGCTCAGTGGTTCGGCGCATTCGTCGAAAGCGGTCGAAGCGATGACGGTACGCATGCAGTGTGGGCCGATCGACAAGCGCTTGCGCGTCATCGGGGACCGCAATTGGGAGCGCCGCCTGTGGCCATCGATCTGCGTCGATGCACCCACACCGTTCCTGACGATGCCGTTGACCCCCGAGCGTGCCTATGGCGGCGTCGGCCACGACAATCCCTTGGGCTGCGGCTACTTGCCGAAGCTGCAATGGTTGCGTGCGCGGGCAGGCAAGATGCCGAACGTTGAATATCCCGGTCAGCCGCTGATGCCCGGCCGTGGCGAATTCCCATATGCCGGCTTCACGCCACAGCAGTTGATGCATGCCACGCGCAAGATGACCAAGAGTGGGACTTACGATCAGCGTTGGCTGAATGAGGATTTTCCAGGCCTGCCGCGCGATTTCGATTTCTCGCTGTACAACCTTGCGCCATTGGACCAGCAGTTCCGCGGGCAGATCGATGGTGGTGAGGCGTACCGGCTGGAAGGCATGCATCCCACCGCTGCGACGCTCGCTGGCAGCCTGCCCGCGATGCAGGTTCGTGCATTCGTGTTGCCGCAGGGACGGACGCCCGACGCAGCACACGAGGTCGCCTTGCATTGCGACACGGTCTGGTTCTTCCCGGAAGTCGAGCGCGGCCTGATGGTCTATCGCGGGCAGACACCGGTCGAAGACAGCGATGCACTCGATGTCGCCACGCTGATGTTGGCCTATGACACCGCGTCGCGGCCACGTTCCGCCAAGCATTACAAGCAGGTCATGGCCCTGCGCAGCGATCCGCAGACGGCGGCGCTGCATGCATTCAACGAGTCCCAACTGGCGCCGGAGCGCAGCCCTCAAGTACAGGCTGAGCGCGAGGCGGAACGTGCGCGGCAGACCCATGCGGCTCAGGTGCGTCGTCAAGCTGTTCTGGACGAATTGATGACGGATTTCTGGGAACAGAGCGGCATGACAAAGCCGGTCGACTATCAGAATCCCAAAGCCCCTGAGCCGGTGCTGCCGATGTTTTCAGCGCGTGAACTGGAAGAGGGCGATTTCGATCTTGCCGAATTGCATGCCCGTGCAAAAGTCCTGGCCGATGAGGCGCGACAGGAGGGCCAAGCCAAACTGGCGTCCTTGTCCGCTTCATTGACGGTGGCTGCACCGCCGCCGGCTGAAAAAACGTTGTCAGAACAAACGGATGAAGCGTTCGCCCGGGCCGCGCAACCGGCGTATGACCTCTTGATTCCACCGCAGGAAACGCCGCTTCCACCGGAGATGGCAGATGCCTTCGCACGAGCGGAACAGTCCACTCCCACGCGAGCTGAAGAAACCGCGTTGGCAGATGGACGCGCCGCAATGATCGGACTGCCTGCGCTGAAACGCGCTGCGCGTACCGCGGCGCCCACGCCGACGACACTGACTGAATCGCTTCCTGATGTCGTGGCACAAGCGCTCGGCGCACGCCTATTGACGATGCATCGTGCCGGCGAGTCTCTGGCAGGGCGCGATTTCGCTGGTGCAGACCTCCGAGGCGCCGACTTGCGCGGTGCCGATCTACGCCAGATACAGTTGGAGCGTGCGGACCTGGGGGGCGCCTGCCTGGCAGGTGCGGATCTGAGCGGTGCGGCACTGACGGCAGCGCGGTTCGATGAGGCTGATCTATCGTGCGCACGGTTGGATGGTGCAAATCTTTGCGGGAGTTCCGCACGCGCGGCTTCTTTCGCAAAGGCGACTCTCAAGCGTGCACATGCATTCGATGCGCGCTGGCCCGGCGCGGATCTGCGTGGCGCGCTGTTCGATGAAGCACTGCTGATGCGGATCGACCTGAGCGATGCGCAGCTGGACGATAGCCAGCTCAAACGCACAGTGCTCATGCATGCCAAGGCACCGCGGAGTCGTTGGGTTGGAACGCATTGGAATATGTGCGTCGCCCCGTCGGCCGATTTCTCGGGCGCTTGTTTCGACGGTGCCGTGCTCGCTCGCAGCGTGTTGATGGATACAACGCTCGCAGACAGCTCTTGGCAGGGAGCGACGCTGGATACGGTCTATGCAGGAGGAAAATCCGACTGGCGGAACAGTCGGCTTTCGCTGATACGTGCGCGCAAGTGCGGATGGCGCGGCAGCATGCTGGCTGGCGCGGATATGACGCGTGCGGTCCTGACGAGCTGCGATTTCGGTGAGGCCGATCTGAGTCGTGCACAGATGCGTGGCGCACAGCTTTACCGGTCGCTGTTCATGCGCAGTAATCTGCGTAATGTCGACGCTGCAAATGCGAGCTTCTTCCAAGCGTTGTGTCGCAAAGCCGACTTCGGCGATGCCGCGCTGGGTGGCGCGATTCTCGTGCAGGCCGACATGGCTGAAGCGCAGATGCAGGGTGCGATGATGTCCGGTGCCCGCATCAGTCAACCGGCGAAGTTGTCATGAGTGTGGCTGCAGTCAGCGCCGGCAATGTGACCTGGGAAGACGTCGCCCGGCGGTTGCGCCTGTCTCGCCCGATCAGCGGCATGTCGTTGCAATATCTGTCGCTACGCGACCGCGTACTTGCCGGCGGTGTGTTCGAGAAATGCATTCTGAGCGGTATGGACTTCAACGGTACGGATCTATCCAACTGCAGTTTCATCGAATGTGATCTCAGCGATGCCGATCTGCGCGCTGCGACGTTGGCCAATACCACTTTTGTACGCTGCAAGATGGCAGCCACACGGATGCCGCGGGGCGCGGCTACCCAGATGGTGCTTGTCGATTGCAATCTGCGTGGTTCGGACTGGGAAAACACGCATCTGGCACGCAGCGCTGCCAGCGGCTGCGATTTTACAGGGGCCGCCATGCGTCATGTGCGACTCGAGCGCAGCGTCCTGTGGCAGGCAACGCTTGGAGGTGCCGATATGCGCGATGCGGTATTCGATCAGGCGGCATTGTGCGGGACTGATCTGCGCCGCACGGCACTCGACGGACTGAAGGCCAATCTGAGCGCCTTGATGAAGAACGATATGCGCGGGCAAGCGCTTGCCGGCAGCAGCCTGACGAACTGTCAATTGCAGGAAAGTGATCTGCGTTATGCCGATCTGCGTGGTGCCGATCTCGGTGGGTCAGGCTGTATCCAGGTGAATTTCGAGAGTGCGAAGATCGACGGTCTTCGTGCCCAGCGCAGCATGTTCCTGTCTGCGCGATTCGGCCATTGCACCCTGCATGATGCCGATCTGCGAGGAGCGATGTTCCATGCCGCCGTGATGGATGACGTGCGCTTCGATGCCTGTGCCATTCGTGGGAGTAGTTGGGAGAAGGCTCGCCTGCGCGATGTTCATTTTTCCGGTTGCGACCTGCGCGATGCGCGTTTCGATCATGCCAGCATCATCCGTGGTGGATTCCTGAGGGTGAAGCTGCAAGACAGCAGTTTCCACAACACAGAACAGATCGACGTACGCATGCGCCAAGTGCAGCGAAAAGGACTTCGTGGCACCAATACTGCACTGCTCGAATTCGAAGCACCCACTCTGGAACTGGAGGACATTCCTTGCGCACCTTGAATCCCACGGCTGCCGCAGCCGCTACACCTGTCGCCACGACTGCCCCGTCGACCATGATGGTCGACACACGCGTTTCGGTGCTCTTCGATGATGGCAGTTGTCTGCTGGGTAACGGTGTACGCGCATGTCGCGCTGTCAGTTGCCTGATCGAGCTGCAGGTCGGCGACCGTGTGCTCGCCAACGTAAGTGGTGACGGTCTTTGTCACGTGCTGCACATCCTCATGCGTGGCGAGGGAGAAAGCGCGGGGCTGAGCGTGCCCGGTGCGCGCAGCGTCGCGCTGCGACAGGCGCGTATCGCGCTGCATGCCATCGAAACGCTCGACATGGGAAGCGCCGGTGAAGCCTCGTTGAGCGCAGCAGGGGGCACACTGTCATTGAATGGACGAAATCTGTTCTTGACGGTGAGCGAAAGCATCGTCGAACAGGCCAATCATTACGTCGGAAAATTCGGCCAGTACCTGCTCGATGTGCGTCAGCTGCTGCGCCTCCATGGCAACGATGCGCTGCTGACCGCCACGTCCGATATCAAGGTTGATGCTGAACGCATCAGCATGGGCTGAGCCATGTTTGCGAACAACAATCTCGGTGTAATGAGTCTTGGCTTCCCGGATGTCTGTCTGGTCGCCATTGTGACCGTTCCGGAGGTGAATATCGATTTCTCGATCACCAATATTCCGACGGTTTTCAATGTGCTTTATGGCGGTGGTCTTGCCGAGAATCTCATCACCATCAGCACGTTGAGCACGGCAGATGTCGGGGTTGGCGTGGTGTCCGGCATGTGCATGGGTCCCAAGCGTTCATTTCTCGGTAGTTTCAAGCTGCTTGTGGGAGGAATCTTCGCGTCGCGCCTGACGTCCATCAACGGGCAGAACGGCATTCTCCCCAATACGATTGGCATCTGCCTGACGCCTGCCCAATTCCGCGTGCTGGTGTTGTCATGAGGACGAAGCGCTTCCTTCTACTGATGATGATCACACTGATGCTGCTGTGTGGATGCACCACCATCAAATCGGTCAAGAGCAAGATTGGATTGGGGGCGCCTCCACCGGCTCTGCGGAGTCTTGTCGTGTCCGCGGATCCTGGCGCCAATCAAGGGGCCGCGACCTATTTGGACATCGTCGTTACCTACAGTGCTGCTGCCAACGCCATGCTGCCCAAGACCGGGCCGGATTGGTTCCGCCAACGGGCAGCATTGAGGAAGGCGCTGGCGAAGGACATCGAGGTGGTCTCCCTGCAGGTGCCGACGCCGAGTGAATCCTTCGAAGTGGAACTTCCGAAGAAGACGAGAAAGAAAGGGCTGGCTGTCTACGCGTTCGCAAATTATGTGGCGCAGGAAGGTTGGCCAGTCATCGCGCTGACACCCTACAAGAAAGTCGCACTCCAACTGCAGGCGAAGTCGATCGTGGTATCGGAACAATGAGGACTACAGCATGATCAATACCGAATTTCTGCCTGATGCCGTCCAGTGGTCGGAGGGCATGCTGCTGTCGCCTCAGCATTTCCAGCAGAATGATATCCACGCCCAGGCCATGCTGCATCAACGGCTGGCAAGTCTGTCGCCATACGCATGGGGCGTGCGCAATCTGAAACTGGATGCGGCGCGGCTTGCCGACGGGGTCATCAAGATCACCGAATGCGATGCGGTGATGCCGGATGGCTTGCCGCTGGTGTTCCGTGCAGTGACGGCGGATCAGGGCCTGATGCTGAATGTGGAAGGGAAGTGCTCGATCAGCAGCCCGGCTGTTCGAGTCTTCCTGACCATCCCGCCTCGGGTCGGCGCACTGGATGTGCCAACCACATCGATTCGTCGCTACAAGAGTCTGCCCGGCAAGGAAACGCTGGACGAAGTCACGGGCATCGGCGATGTCGTCGTTGAACGGCAAAGCGCGAGCATCGCACTGTTCGCCGAAGACGATGTGCCGTCAGGATATCCCGCATTGCCATTGCTTGAGGTCGTGCGCGATGCGCGCGGAGCAGTGACGCTGACGCACTACCATCCGCCGCTGTTCCGCATCAGTGCCTCCGGCTTTCTCAAGGCGCAAAGCCTCCAGCAACGATTCGTCGAGCTGCGCAACGATATGTGGGAAAAGCTGCGCGAGCTTGTCGGCACGAACGACGACGACGCGCCGGAATCCATCGCGATGATGGGGGCCGAGGCACGTATGCATCTGCGTATCGCAAGAGAGGTGGCCGCTTGTCTGCCGCTCATCGACACCATTCTTGTCGATCCGATGGCTTCACCTGCGCAGGCATGGTGGGTGATGGCTCAGATCGTCGGGCGCATGGCGGCGATCGGCGGCAATCCGCGGCCATTGTCGATGGACCCTTATCGACATGCCGATTGCATCGAGCAGTTTGAGGATGCGCTGGCATTCGTAAGTCGCAAGTTGGCACTGGTCAATACCGACTGGGACAGCCAAGGCTTCGTTCGCGTGAGCGATGGCATGTTCACGCGGCGTCTTCCCGAGGACAGCACACAGCGGGTCTATCTCGAACTTCGCTCCAGCGAAGGACAGACGGTGGCTGAGATGCAGAAATGGTTGCGCGACGCGCGTATTGCCAGCGAAGACCTGTTGCCGATATTGCGCCAGCGGCGCATGCCCGGTGCATTGGTGGAAAAGCTTGGGCAGAGCGAACAGACAGATCTCGGGCTGCGCACCGACGCGTTGATCTTCATGGTCAGCAGCCAGAGTCTGGAGATGCCGCAGGGGCTTGTCGAGAGTTTCCGCCCGGGCCGCTCTCTGGTCGTGCAGGGCGACCCGGCTCTGGCACCGGCAGCGATCATTCTCCACCATCGCAGGCATGTGGCAGGAGCGGCAGCGGCTTCTGATCGAATGACGGAATCCCGTGATGCCTGAACGTATCGGCGCGCCCCTGTTCTTGCTGGCACGCTTCGCCGAGTTTTTCGAGGCGGTGGCGGGCATCAAGCTGGCGATCGCCGAAGGTCGCCTGGGAACGGTCTTGGTCGTGGGCGATGAGTTGCCGCCGACCGATCCTGGAGATCTGGCCGCGCGGGTCAGTGCCAGACTCGCGGGCGTGCTGCTCGCGCAGGCGAAAGAAGTCGCGCGCAAAGGCACGCCGCGTGAAATGGAAGCGCATGAAAAGGCGATGTACGTCATGGCGGCCTTGACCGATGAAGTCTTCATCCTCGAAATCCCGTGGGTGGGGCGCGACGCGTGGATGGATGTGTTGTTGGAGCAGAAGCTTTTCCATACCGGAAATGCCGGTATTTCATTCTTTGACGCGGCGACGTCACTGTTGGATGCACCCGTGCACGATGCACTGGACGTCGACCTCGCGGCCGTGATGGTGATGGCGCTGCAACTGGGATTCAAAGGACGCTATCGCGGCGTGCAGAGCGATGGCGAATTGCGCGCGTTGCGCGACCGTCTGTTCCGTCTTGTCGAACGTGAGTATGGTTCGCGCGAGGCCGGCCCTTCGTTTCCGCAAGCCTTGCAGCAATTGCAGGCAGGAGGCACACCCGAACGTCTCGCACCACTGACACCCTGGTACACAGGTGGGGTCGTGGTGTTGCTGGTCTATCTGGTGATCTCAAGCGTGGAATGGCTGTTGTTGATCGAGCCGTTCCGCCGTGCCGTGGGGAAAGGTTGAATGGACATGAAGCCTGTCACGGACTGGTTGGCCCATATCGATATCCTCAAGACGTCGTTGGCCGGCGGTGGCCTGCTTGCGGGGATCTTGGTTGCGACTGTCTTCGCCAGACGTATTCGTAAGCCCTCGATCGTCAGCCTCGCAGGTGCGGAGGCGGCACGCGGCATCTGCGCGCGCCTATGGGCTCGCGTGGTCCGCTTCCTGGACGCCATCGATTACCTCGCCACAAGACGTGAGTGGCGCTACAAGCAGCCATGGATGCTTGTCCTGGGCGAGCAGGGCGCAGGCAAGAGTAGCCTCATCGCGTCGATCTCGGCCACGTGGCGTTATCGCCCGCCTGCACATGCGGATCAATTGAAAGCGCATGGCATGCAATGGGCCTATTTCCGTCATGGTGTGCTGATCGATTCAGATGGAAAGCTAGCAGCGGCGGGCGAAGGTGACGAGGTAGCAGCCCAGTGGGCAAAAGGTCTCGACCAGCTCAACGCACTGCGGCCAGAACGACCTCTCGATGGCATCGTGTTGTGCGTTTCTGCACGGACCTTGTGCGCAGCGAATCAGGCGCAGCGCATCGCACTTGCTGAAAACGTCAATCGCCAGATCAGCCAACTACAGGCGAGTGTCGAATTCATGCTGCCTGCCTATGTCGTCGTCACGCAGTGCGACGACATCCAGGGCTTTTCTTCGTTCTGGAAAAATCAGGGGATGGACCGGCGTGGGGACATGGTCGGTTACTCGGCGATCGCCCAGGATCAGACGCTGCCACCCTCGTCATGGGCGGAGACCGCTTTTGACCAGATCGGTGCACGCCTGCGCGAGGTCCAGGTCGATGTCGCTGCGCTCAGCGAAACGATCGTCGATGTCGACAATTTCTTCCTTTTCCCTAGCCACCTGCGCAATCTCAGAGAGCCGTTGTCGCATTGGCTCGAAACCGTGTTTCTCAGCACTGCCTGGCAGAGTGGCTATCTGTTCCGGGGCGTTTATTTCACCGGTTCGATCGACGCGGCTGGCACTAGCGCTGATGGTGTCCGTAGTGACGTGAATTTCGTGGATGCATTGGTGTCTGAAAAGGCGCTTCGTGAACCTGCTCTGGCCAAGGTCACGCGCCAAGGCCGCTGGTCGCGCAATCGAGTGATTCGCCGCGTCCAGATTACGGCGATCGCTTGCGTGATCGGTATGTTTGCCGCACTTGGTGTTGCGGGCTATCGTGTTTCCAAGCAAGTGGATGCGATCGTCGACAGTCTGGTTTCCCTCGACAAAGCCAAGACGATTGCTGTCGATGACAATAGTAATTGTCCAGCGCGTGACGATATCTATCCTTTGCTGGAGCAGGTGGCGAAAATCGATACGCGTTCGCGCTACGTGGCGATACCTCTTTCGTGGCTCGATGGGCGGTTGACGAATCGCAGTGCGAAGAAGATCGGTCAATCGACCGTGCAGCGCGTATTGCTGCCAACCCTCTCGTGTCTGCTGAAATCTCGCGCCGACGAACTCCTTGGAACAGCGTCAAACCCGCTTGCAGGCGACACACGGGAAAGCGACAGGCTCACGCTTTCCGAGCGCCTTGATGATTTCCGGACGCTGATTGCCGATATCCGCGCACTGGAAACGAACCTGAAACGATTCGAAGCCCTGACAGAAAACAGTGGGTCGTTGAACGAACACCAATTGATCGGAACCCTTGACGCGCTTTCTCAATATGCTTTCGGCGAGGCGCTTCCAAAAGGGGTGAAACGCAGCGGCGGCGTTCTGGATGATGCGATCCGGAACGTTCCCGCCGATGAGCAGAAGAAACTGCTTGTCGCCCTGCAGCAGCGATTGCCCAATGGCCTGCATCGTCGACTTGCCAGCGCGATCGAGGCGCGCAGTAAGCTCGTTCGCACGGCCATGCATGACGAAGTCGCGATGGGTAGCGATCTTCTGGAAAAGTTGAACGATGGAGACTCGCCTGTCCTGGACAATACCCGTCACATGGGGGCGTGGCTGACTTGGGTCATGGGGTCGTGGTTGGGATCGTCGGATGGAACCAATCCCTGCAACGACGTTGTCAACGCCAATGCAAGCGATATCAAAGCGTTGATCGGCATGGATGCTGGATTTTCTGGGCTGGAAAAAAACACGCTGAATCAATTCAACAAGGAGCAGTGCTATCGGCAGGAAATGAATGTGTTGAGGGAGATGACATTGGCGCCATACGGTCCGATGTTCGTTCCAGTTCCCGGCGACGGTGGGTTGAAACTTGAGCCGAGACTGAAAAGCGAGCTCGCCGGAATGCCGGCCCTGGTCGTGCTGCCTTTCATGCAGTTGGTATCGACAGGGCCCTTCGAGTGCGTGGGTGGGGCGGCGAGCTGGCGTGCCAGTGAAATTGCCGAAGCTGCTGGCTATCTTGAGCAGTACAAGACCTTCGTCAAAGCACAGAAGGTGCCGCAGATGCCGGATGGTGGGCAACCGCTGTACGACAGGCTGGCACGTCAGTCGGTGGCGCATGCGATCGACGATGCACTTCGACGGGCACAACAGGTGCCGAAGGATTCGCCAGAGGCACTCGAAGCGCCTGTACGCAATGACACCCATGTGGCCCAGATCGGTGGAGACTTGGCGCTCGGCCTTAAATCGTTGCAGGCCGTGCTCAATGCCTACGCTGAATATGATCTGGCGGATGGCGGCGCCGAGGTACGCCAGTGCGCCCGGAATTTCGCGGCGGACAATCTTGGTGGCGTCGATGCGCTTGCGGAAAGCAGTCGACTGTACTCGCCACCTGTTGCGGTGGGACAGGATGCGATGTTCTCGCTGGGAAGCTTGCCGGTGACGAAGGATTTCCTCGCCCGCCAGGTGGCGCGCGCACAAGTGCTGGGTGGGTATGCCAACCCGTTCCTGTCTTTGCTGAGCGCGACGACCGGTGTCGACGATGCCTGGCGCGATACACCCCAGACGGCCGAGTTCTGGCGGAATACACAGCAAGAGATCGACAGTTACACCAAAGGGAAGGAACCGACAGGGCAGGTCGCCAATCTCGACGCTTTCTTCGTCGCGCAGTTGACCGGAATGACATACGCGAATTGCGCTTCGATCCTGTCGGCGTACCGTGCGCCGGAATACGGCAATGATCTGTTTTCGATCCGGAGACAGCGGCTTGAACGTCAGGTCGAGTTGCGCTGTCACGACCAGCGACAGGCACAAGCCGAGGATGTCTACGACACGCTTGCCGCACGGTTCGATCGCGATCTTGCCGGCCGTTATCCTTTCGGCGAGATCAGTGCGCGCGATGCCAATCCCGCAATGGTGCGTACCTTTTTCATCGATTATGCCGCCCAGCGGGAATCGATCGTTGCGGCATTGCATGACATGAACGATGCACGTTGGAGATCGGCAAGCCTGTTCGTTGCCCAACTCGACAAAGTCGCTGCGTTCTTCGCCAGCAATGTCGCCGCGCCTGAGCAGATGCAGATGGTGGGATTGATTTCGGATTTCCCTGCAGACGCCTCGAAATCGGTGGGCGCCGACCAGTTGGTGGATTGGCGCCTGACGGTAGAAGACAGGGCTTCCATCTTTCCGAATGGCCTCAAGGCACTGGAGTGGCTCCCGGGAGAGACCGTGGCTCTGAACCTTCAGTGGGCCGAACGTTCGCAGTGGCGCCCGGTCACCGATCCGACGCAGGCAGACCTGAGCGTCGAAGATGCCACCGCCCACTTCGACGCGAATGGACCATGGGCGCTGTTGCGTTTCATCGAGACCCATCGAGTGCCGGGTGTCAGTGAGTCCGCACCGATCCTGCTCGGCTTCAACATTCCGGTACAGACCGTGACGGTCGCTGATGGTGGCAAACCGAAGCGCGATAAGGCCACGGTATTCGTGACATGGCGGCTGACCGGTGTGGACCCGAAGACACAAGCGGACAGCAGGATCTTGCTGCCGTTGGATTTCCCACGTCGCGCCGGTCGGTTGGACGGCAGGCCGCAGCTTCGCAACAGCAGGGATGGATCGCGTCCACGCGCGTTGGCGGACAGGACATTGGAGACAAGCAGATGAACGGCAATACACAGGAAGCGGATCAGTATTTCCGGACGACGTTGGGTCTTGGGTATCAGGATCTGCTTGCCGCCATTTCCGGCGAAAATCCGGAAGGCATTCCCGCTGCCGAAGACGAGAGCTACCGTCGCATCCGCCATGAGCGTGAAGAAGAGGATGCGAGTCTTCCGTTGGGCGCGTGGGAACGCAAACTCAAGCGCGCCAACTGGGATGCGGCGAGTGAGCTGGCGGCACGCGCCCTGGCGACCAAGAGCAAGGATCTGCAATTGGCCGCCTGGTTGTTCGAATCATTGATTGCGCGCACCGGCTTCCAGGCATTGGCGCCTTGTCTGGAATTGATCGATGCGCTCTTCGTCCAGTATGGCGAACGATTGCATCCACAAGACAACGACCATCGTGTCAACCTGATGTCGTGGATCGGTCAAAAGCTGCTGCCTCCCTTGCGGAGAGTCGCGATCACGGCCACCGGGACCGAGCACGACTTTGCATGGAACGACTGGGAGCAGGCGCAACGCAATGAACAGCTCCGTGCTGCATTGGGCAAGCAGCGGGAGGCGGAAATCGAAGGGGCATTGCTCAACGACGTGAACGCCGCGCTTGCGTGCACACCCGATGCGAGAATCGTGTTTCTGCAGGGTTGTCTGGTCGACGGCATTGCCGCGTCGCAAGCGTTGGAAATCACGTTGGATGCTCAACTCGGCGAAGATGCTCCAAGCCTGAGCGCGATGCGCACACTGCTGGAACGCATCGAAGCGGTGCTGATGGCCGAAGCGCGCCGTCGCGGCTTCACAGCATCCGTGCACAGTGAAGAACCGGAGCAGGGCGACACAAACCCGGATTTCAGGCACATGGAAGAACACGCTACCGGTTCGCTGGATCGTCGTGAGGTATATGCCGCTCTGGCCGAGATCGCGCATGTCCTCGAGCGGATCGAACCACACAGCCCTGTGCCGTATCTCATTCGCCGCGCTGTGGCCTGGGGCGGGCTGAACACCGCACAGCTCTACCACGAAGTGTTCGTCCGCTGCGGCGGACAGATCAATATATTCGAATTGTTGGGCTTGGCTGATCCAACAGCCGAGGACACGCACGAGGTTGCGGGATGAGGCATGTGGTTGCGAAACACAACGCACGTTTTCGGCCGATGGTTGGCGGGCGACCACGCCCGATAGCTGCGCACGATGCGCGGCTCAGCAAGGGAGCAGGATCATGAGTGGTCCGTCTCGACAGGGGCCAACCGTGAAGCCGATTGCGATGATCATCGCAGCACAGATGCGTGTCGCAATACCGAAGGCAGCAACGGCGTCTCATCACGCGCCGGTCAATGTCAAATCCGCATTGAACAAGGCAGCCAATTCGTCGCCGGCTGCAAAAGCGGCATTCAAGCGGAATGCGCCAGCAGTGAAGGCAGCGACGCCTCATCTCAAGGCGCTGGCGAAACAACCTGGCAAGGCGCCAATGTCTTCTTTACGGCATGGCATTTCTGCGGTGCATTCGCTGCGCAAGGTGACTCGGGATATGGCAAAGCAGCAGTCGAAGTCGGGCGCTCCCGAGATCAAGTCGAGCCATGCGCTGACGCCGAGAGCTGGAAAACACGTCGATGCCATCCAACAATCGATGCAGCGTTCCAAGCCCGGCCTGCTGTCCGCGTTGGGTCACGGGGTACAGGCGATGCGGGCCATGCGCAGCGTCACCAAAGACATGAAAAAAAACCAGCCTGCTTCTCTGCTCTCGGCCGCATCCGCTCTCAATGACGCCAAGGCTTCATCGCCGAAAGTCGCACAGGCATTCAGGCAGGCCGCGCCGTCTGCAGCGAAAGCGAGTGCCCATATCGACGCGCTCGCACAGAATCAGCAGCGATCCAGTCCGAGCTTGCTGTCATCGCTCGGGCACGGATTCCAAGCGATGCGCGCGCTCCGAGGCGTTACAAAAGCCATGGCCCATCCAGGGAAGACTGAAGCCTTGCAAACGCATGCATTATCCCTTCGGGTCATGCCCTCGGATCGTATCGCGACCACGCAGGTTGGGCGTCCGGGCAGCGACTCACTTTCAGCATTCACCAAGACGAAATCAAAATGAAGGTGCGTCCATATCTCGGCGTCAGTGCCGCGACGAGATCGTGCCGATGTGATGGTGCAGGAGGGCATGATGCAACTTGAGATCACCTCAGGCGACAACAACGTCGCTTCAGTTTCGCAACGCTACATGCGCATAGCACAGCTGCCGCATTCGAGCGGACGTCTGCGTGCTTTGCGAGAAGCCGAAGACGATGCACATGCCATCCTGTCGTTTCTGGTCACGGGGATGGTAACGCATGCGATCGACCTGACAGAAGCGCTCTGGATCATCGACCTCGCGCCGGGGGATGGCGAACGCGCATGGCGCGTATTGAAGCATTTGTCCGAACGTGCGCCTCGTGCGCCACCGATCCGCTATCTGGCATGCTGCCTCACACCCGAGCATTACCAGAGACTCGTCTCGCATCGGTATTTGCAGCCCCTCATCGCCAATGGAAGATTGTCTCTCGATCGCGATGGAAAGGGTTTGCCTTCACATCGCGTGTGCAATCCGATCGTGGTATTGGCGCATGAGGGATTCTCTGCGCGGGCGCAGTGTGTCTATGCCGCGCATTTCGGCGAGTTGTTTGAGGCATGGAGCGATCACGACGGGAAGATCGACTGGCGTGCGATCAGTCAGCGTGATGGCATGATGCCTCTGCTTGCAGCGTATCGTCAGCCTCTCGGAAGCTCGACATTCACCTTGCCGCGCGGCGGGATGGAAATCCTTTCCGATCTGCTCGGTATCAGTGGTGGTCGGCTCTTGTTGAGGGCCTCCGATCTCGGCGCAGGAGAGATCGTACAGATTCGCAAGGGTCTGCTCGACCCGTCATTGTCCGGTCGGACGACAGCCAGTCGGCTTCCCGTCAATTTCGAAGCATTGGCGCGCTGGCATCGCGCGAACGGAGGCGCCGCCCATCAGATGCAGCGCGACGATGACGGGCGTGTATTGCATGTCGCCCTGCACGATGCCGCTGATGGCCGGCTGCAGGAGTGTCTTCCCGACGTGCTCGGTCTGCCGCATCCGGATGACCATGTGCAGATATTGCTGGCGTTGGATGCGTTATCCACGATGTCGCCCGCACAGTGTCTGGCCGTGCTGCATGCGCATGCGGGCGATCAGCGCGCCCTTCTTGCCTTATCGCGACAGATTCTGGCAGCGGCACCCGCATTGACGGGCACCGCGCTGGCGCAATGGCGGGACATGCTCGCGTATTGCTCGGCACAGTATTACCCGCCTTGTGAAGAAGACGCTGTGGACAATGGTCTGCATGAAGACATTCCCGCACTGATCGCCAGGATTGCGTCATCGTTCCGCGATGCGTCGCAGCCATGTGAGGCTGCACTCGTGCGAACCATTGCGAATAAGGACTCATTGCCCACGTGATTGCCATGGAAAGAGCAGGCTGAAGTTGAAATGCGCGGTACGTTCATCACATGACTGCTTCTGGCAAACAGGTGATGAGCCGACTTCCATTTTTGAGAAAATCTGAAGGAGAAAGCTGATGGGTAAAGTGTATAAAGCCCCGCCCAGGGTTAAAAAATCCAGGATCACGTCGACAGCGCGTGGCTATTTCCATGATCTTGATCCGTACAAGTTCCACGCGACCAAACAGGATGCGACCAAGGATCGGTCGTCGATGTTGCAAATGCAGGATGTCAAGAGCCGCGCACCGCGCGTCAGCACCTTCTACACCATTCTTCAGGACAAGCGTAAGAACAATCCACAAAAATTCGGAAACGTGCCGCAAGGCCCACATACCTTCCCCCATCACGGCATTCACACCGGCATCGTGGAAGCGTATTCGCAGGACAAGCTTTCGTTGTTCTCATCGGTGATTCCAAGCCCATCCCAATACAACGCACGAGTCGATGCGGAAATACCGATGGGTCACCTCAAACGGCCACGCGCCGAGCTTACGAAAGTGATTTTCAAGAAACGGCATGCACGATTCGAAAGACTGGCGAAATTGATGACGCCGAACAGGATACGCAAGATTGAATGGGCGCACGTGACCAACAAGCTCCTGCAGATGGATCCCTACGGCTCATACAGTTACAAAGGTAAAGGTGCGGGAAAGAAGGCGTTGAGCGGGAAAGGCGAAAGCTCGCTGCTGCCACTTGCCCAGCAGGTTGATCTTCCTTCGAACAGCGGCTTCAACCATATTTCTGGCGTTACGACACGTAGCCAGTCGCTGCTCAAGATATTGGGCAAGGTCGGCGTTCAATAATTGCATCACCTCAGAAAAAGGATCAAGCCATGAGCAGTGCGAGTCGTGGAGGGCGCGGTGGTGGTCGAGGCGGATATCAGGGACGTGGCGGTGGGTCTGGTCGGGGGAGGGGAGAGAAGCAACCCGTTTCGAAAGAGTTGTCACCGATGCCGGATCGCCGTGTGCCGAAAAGCACGCAGACAGGTTCGGCTTCGCCGATGGTCAGGCGTATGGACAGTCTTGCGCGCCTGATGCATGTCAGGGGCTCGTTTGTCACGGCGGTCGGTTATGACGCGAATAGCAGGAACATGCTGGTCGCAGCCAATCAGCATCCCGCTGGACATGAGGGCTACTTCGAGGAAGTCGGGCGACGTGTCGGTGTAATCCAGAATTTCACGGCGGGTGAAATGCACCTGCACGATGCGGTCGCTGCGCTGCGCAATCAGGACTATTCAGATCGCAGGCTGGGGCGCGACCTCAAGAAATTATCTCGGAGCCTTCGTGGCGGCTATGACCCATCTTCGGGCAGGAACTTTCCCAAGGAGATGGCTTCCGACTTCATGGAGCGATCATGGCTGGCCCATCGTGGTGGCGATGATGTGCACGCTGAGCTCGATGTCGCGCGTCGCGCACAGCAGGGCGCGATTGGCGTATCTCGCCTCAACTGCCTGGACTGTCATGAGCATATACAAGAAAATTTCAATGGTCAGATAGAAACGCGCGGAACGCATGGGTTTGCTTTCAGGGGCTGGAAAAACCCGGGCACACGTCGCAATGCATGGAATACTTCGTCCAAGGGCCGGATGCCGGATCATCATCAATTCCCGGACGATTCCGACAGTGATAGTGACGGATAAGCGCAGCGGCTATCGCGCCTGATCGATTGCGTCTGATCTATCTATCCTGGTTTATCTCCCCTGATCAATCATGCCTGTGTCACAACCGTCAGACTCAGGGCAGCATCGATAGCACCCTGATGACACACCGTGATGTGTCAGTCTGGCGCGTTGAGGAACAACCGCATGAAACGTTCGGCGATGACCGGGTCAAGGCCGTAGCGCCCTGGATCTATCGCCATGCGCTGCGCGATCGCGGCCACCTTGCGATATTCGTCAGGGCTCTGCGCGCAATGCTGCAGCAGTTGCCGGGTCTGGTCTTCCAGCGAGGAGTTCGCTGCGAGCCATCGTGGATCCAGTCGGGCCAGACGCGAGAAAGCGTCTTCCGGAAGCCCATCTGACCGCCATTGGAAGCGCAGCGCGCTGCCGTTGTGGCGCGCGACCAGCGGCAGTGTCTGACCTGTGGAGACCCTGGCTTCGGGCAGGAATTGCAGCCCCTGTTTCCAGTGCAGGGCATCGCCATCGGGGGCATTGGACAGTGTAGTTTCGCCATCAAGGTGCAGATCGAACCAGAACAGGAGAGCGCCGACCGTGCCGTCTGCGATAACGGCAGGATCAAGCGTCATTTCCATGGGATCCGGTCCTGCCGTGGCGAAATCGAAATCGAACAGATCGAATGGCTCCGTCAGCGGCCGATAATCGAGTGTGTTTGCGTCGACGTTCACGAATTCCGGTGACGCGAGATAGGGATTGAACAGGTTGGCATCGACATCGAGTATTCGGTCGATACGGTATTCCACCACGAGCCCTCGCAAGCGGGCGCCTGCAGGCAGGTAGCGTGCATCCGCGCGCAACAGGTGCTCGCGGGCATGCGCGAGGAAATGCAGCACGCCTTCTCCGATCAGGCTGCAGTCGAACAGTTCAAAAAAGGCCAGATCGGCGCGTTCCGGCAGATCTTCGCTGACCTGCAACGCACGGCAGTCTTTCTCGATCAACTCGACGCGTCCGTTGTAACCGTTCGCGGCCAGGGTTTCGCGACCGACAGCGGCGATTGCCGGCGATTGTTCGCAGCCGATCACGTGCTCGGCACCGGCTTCCGCCGCCAGCATCGACAGCAATCCCGTCCCGGCACCGATGTCGAGTGCGAGTTGTACGGGGGCCTGCTGCATGGCAGCACGCAGCGCCTTTCGATACGCGTTGTTGCGGCGTGCGTCGCCGAGCATCGGCACGTACCAGGACGGCAGAATTTGTGCATGCTGCCGCGTCGGTGCGGGCACGGTCCGTGCATGCACGCGGGTCTCGTGGACCTCGATGTGCAGGTGTACCGGTTCGCCAGCATGCACGGTGAGGCCATCGACGCCATGCACAGCGGGACGCAGGCAACGCAGGCCACTGTCGGGTGCGCTGCTCAGTCGCCCTTCGCCCAACGCCAGATCAAACCAGACCAGGATGGCATCGACGCGGCCATCGCATAGTGCCGGAATTTCGTATTCCTGCACGCTTTCCGTGAATGCCGCGAAATCAAGGGTGCCGACTTCGACCGGCGAGGTGAGCGCGACCCAGAACGTGCGGTCGAGCTCCAGCGGCTGAGGATACGCACTCCAGCGAAGGCGATTGACGGCCTGCAGGTCGAAGCCTGTGCTCGTTTCGTCGTCTGGATAACGCCACTGGATGGCCATCGCATGCAGCGTCGCCCGCGACGGTAACACTTGCGGTGTACTGCCGTCCTCGCGCCGGCATGTGCGTACCGCAGGTACGATGCCTGTGCCGAGTAACGTGTGATCAATTCCTGGAAAAGCGACGACATCGCATGGCATCGTTGCAACATCGCCACCGGGGGCAGCGATATCCACTGCCTGTGCGAATGTCTCGAATGAAGCACGACGTTCGTCTTCGCTCCAGTCGCGAATCGCGCTGCCGTTCTGTGCATGCCACGCGCCGAGAAAATGCTTCTGTACCATGCCTGTGACGATGCGCGCGTCGACTGGATGACGTTCGACGCAGAGTGCGTGTTCCGCACCATGGTGGATTGCACGGAGCGCGAGAACGCCCAGTTCGCTACCGACGAAGCGGACACGGCAGTTTGCGGTGGCGGCGAGCGCGCGACCCCATGCGTCACGCCAGCGCGGATCCTGGAGGCGCGTAATGGCATTGCGCGGTGATGCCTGCCCGCCGTAACGCTCGATGTGTCGTGCGAGGCCATCAATACGGAATGCATCGGCGTCGGCCGGCATCGACGGATTATCGCGGAGCGCGGGATCGAAGCGTATTTCGGGTAAAGGCGGCAACTCGATCTGCAGCGCATCGTCGGTTGCAGACGGATCCAACACCTGACGCAGTGCTTCCGCCTTGCGTTGTTCGCCATCAAGTTTGCGGACATGTTCAGTCAGCGCACTATCCGGTGAGATGGCAAGTGCACGACGGTATGCCGCCAGCGCCTGTCCGATATCACCCAGGCTTTCATGCGCTTTGCCAGCGATACGTAGCGCCTCAGTGCTGTCCTTGGTGTTTTCTTTGACGTGTTCGAGAAGATGCTGTGCGTCTTCGAGTGCCTCGCGATGTAATTCCAGACGCAGGCGCAATCGCGCGCGTGCCGTCCGGGCGCCTGCGCGATCAGGCGCGGCGTCTACTGCGCAGTCGCGATAGAACAAGGCCTCTTCGATCCGTCCACCGCGTTCGCAGTCGTCGGCAAGACGGTCCAGCAGCGGTATCGCCTGCTGCATCGCGCCTCGTGGAACCTGGGACAACGCATGACGCATCCGGTCCGGCTCGCCGGATTCCAGTGCCATGCCCAGGTGCTTGCTCCAATCGCTCATGGATGCTCCGTATTTCTTTCGCTTCGGCGGTTGAACATCACCGGGAAGCCAGTAATGCATTCAGGTTGCGTACGTCCTGTCCATATGGAGTGATCACCGCATGGGTGGTGGATGCCGAGCCCCGGGGCAGGGCGTACTTGAGGAAAGTAGCCATGGTGCCTGACGGGCCGACGTCGATGTATTGGTACGGCCCTTCGCCGTCGAGTCGCACGATCGTGTGTAGAAACCCGATCGGTCGGCGTGTGACATGCCACAGATCATCTTGCGTCAGCGCGGGGACGTTGGTTTCCGTGCGGTCGCAGCAGACCAGGGGCATCGTCGCACGGCGCAACGTCAGGTTGCGGACGGATTCCAGGAATGTGTCGCGCGCATGATCGACCCAGCGCGAATGGAAGGCGAAAGACACCGCGAGACGTTGATGGACGATGCCGCGATGTTTGAGTTCCGCCTCGATCGCGCCCAGCTCGGATGTGGGGGCGGCGATGGCGAAATGTTTGTCGAAATTCAGGGCAGCGATTTCGCTGCTGCGATGGAGGAAGGGCTCTTGGGCATGGAGTGTCGGTGCATCGAGGATCGCGATCATGCCGCCGGGTTTGCAGGTGTTCTCGAAGGCGCGTGCCTGTGCGATCACGGCAGTCATCGCCGTTGCTTCATCCATGCAGCCTGCCACAGTGGCCGCAGCGAACACGCCAAGACTGGTGCCGAGCACTGCATCCGGCACGAGGCCGCCCTCAATCAGACGCAAGGCGAGGGCATATTCGATCATGAAGATCGCGGGATGGGTGAGAAGCGTCCGGTCGAAACTCTCGGACTTGTCGCCGGCAAAGATGGCTTCCAGCACGCGTTCACCGGACAGCGCGTGTGCCAGCGCGTCGAGGCGCTGCACGTGCTCGCGGAAGACCTGGTCGCTGTCGAACAGGGGCTGTCCCATCCGGTAGTACTGCGAGCCTTGTCCGGAAAAACAGAAGACCGTCCTTGTAGGCGGCATCAACGATCCCTCTCGTCCTTAAAGTTTCGACCGAAAAGCCTACCATTTCAGCCGCCCGGATTCTCCTGCATGCCGCGCGTGAGATTGGCGACTCTTTCGTATGTCGTGTATTCGCGCTGTTTGAACGCATTGGGACAGGCAGGCGTGGGGTTGAAGAACGTCTGAAATCGATTTCGTTCCCATGCCTTACCGACATAAATCCCCAATTTGGTGATCTACTTCCTGTGGCCGACAGCGGTGCGCCCAGTCTTCATGTGGCAGGGGCGGGAGTGGCGGCTGGGATGCCAGTTGCGTGTTTGTGTGGCGATCCCGTACTGATTTATGTTGCCGTGTCAAGTGCTGAACGATTGTAAAACGGCCCAATAAAGTGTACGTTACTTGACGGTCATTAGTTGGCAATGGTCTTGGTCTAAAGTTCCCGGAAGAATTTTGAGTAGGATTTAGGGCATGGAAGTATTTGTTTACACAGGACGTACGGCCGGCTCATTGCCTGCGTGTCAAAGAGAACATCTGCGGGCAAACAAGCCCGAAAGCGCCATCAATCTGAAGCAATCAGATTTTGCTCTGCCAAGGCTCAGAGCTCAGCCGCTATGGTCAGACCGTTACAGCGCGGTGATCAAGCTGCTTTTTAATGCGGTGGACCGCTCTGCGTGCGGGAAAACACCGCAAATCGTGACGAAAAACGGCGACGCGACTGGCATCGCCATGCCGGCTGTAGCCGGCCGCAATGTCGTCATGGTGTGCTGATGCGAGCAGTTGAATATCTGAAGCGTGAAAGCTGGATGCTATGCGGTGTGTTTGCTTTCGTAATGCCCATGCATGCGATCGCCCAAGTACCCGACGAAAATCCGCCGCCTCTGTCTGTTGAAGCTGACGCGTCCGAGGCTCTATCTGCCGAAAGCGAATCCGTTGAAATCGATTCCATCGAAATTGGAGCCGCTGAGAGTGGTGCCGCTGAAGGCGAACCCACCGAGATCGGATCCCTTGAAATTGGATCCATGGAAATCGGATCTGCGGGATTCGAGGATGCGCCCGAACATTCAGCCCCAACGGAATCTCCTCTACGCATTTCGGCGGCGTATGAGCTGGGTTACAAGACGCAACAGCCTGCACGTACGATCAAAAATCGCAGTTCGCTGCGGCTCGAATACGCCAAGACATACAACGGACGTTTCTCCGTGCAGTTCGATGGAAAGGCGAGTGCCTTCCTGGGGAATGACCACAGGCGCGCCGCTGACGACTACGACACCATGGTGACGCAAGCCTATGTGCAGACCAGCATAGGCGACACCAGTATTCGCGCCGGCATCCAGACGTTGCCATGGGGCGAGTCGTTGCTTTCACCGATCACCGACGAAGTCAGCCCGCGGGACAACCGCGAGCTGTTCAACTTCAATCTCGAGGAACTGCGCATCGGTCAACCGATGCTCGTGGTTGATCATTACGCGCACAGCGGTCGCTGGAGTACGTTCTTTGTTCCGAAGGCGTCCTTCAATGAGTCGCCTGCCAACGGGACTCTCTATGACTTCGATCCGCTGACGTACCGACGTGGTGTCCAAGGCGACAATGGCGCGGAATACGGATTCAGCTGGAAGAAGAATTACGACAATGCGGACATCACCCTGATGGCCGCCAGCCTGATCGACAATGACTATGCGCGGCGCATGAATGACGATGGTGAAGCCTCGCGGGTGCGGGAACGCTTCACGTTGACCGGGTTGTCCTTCACACGTGCGATGGGCAGCTTCGTCCTGCGGGGCGAGGCTGCAGTGAAGTTCGGCAAGCCATTCAACGATGCGGCGCTGCAGATCGTGCGCAAGCGCACGGTCGATACCTTTCTCAGCCTCGACTATCAGTCCAGCCCGACCCTGTCATTCTCCGCTGACGTGCTGAATCAGCATGTCTCCGACTGGGATACGGGCATGATTGGCGTGGCCCGTAATCGTCAGACGTTACGGCTTTCGGCGCAAAAGAATTTCTGGAACGACGATCTGTCCGTCACTCTACAGAATTTTCGTTTCTGGCCAAATGTCAGCAACCTGACGATGCTGATGTTTGCGTGGAAGGCCAACGACAATTTGACCCTGAATTTGAATCTGGCCGTCCCGACGACGAATCAACAGGATGGTTCTCTTTGGTCCGTACGTGATCAGAAGCAGACGCTATTCAAGATCCAATGGCAATTCTGAGTTCGCCCGGAACGGGTGTTGTCAGCATGGGAAGCGGCATGTGGAAACATGCTCATCACGCAGCGCAACTTGCCCGTTTTCGCGTGAACGTGAATTGCAAAACCGAATTCCTTGACTCCATTTCGACATCCGTAAGAGCGCCTTTTCATGACTGACCGGAATCGATTGTTCGACTTTGCCCAGAGTTACCTGAAGACTCTGATCGCCGAGACCACGGATTCGCTCGATGCGAATTTCGACTCCGCGACACCCTTCAGTGAACTTGGCATCGACTCCTTTCGGGTTTTGAGGATCGTCAAGACGCTGGAGCATGACTTCGGAAGATTGCCGAAGACATTGTTGTTCGAGAATTATCATGTCAACGACCTCGCCGCTTACTTCGTTGATCGGCATGCCGACGTTCTCCGTACGAAGCTGGAAGCGGGTGGGAACGTCGCCGCGAAGTCGCAGTCTGCTGCAGCCGCAGCAGGCCCCGCATCTGCTGCACCTGCACCTGCACCTGCAATGGCAGTTGTCGTGGAGGCCCCTGCGGTCCGCACGAAACCAGCCGTCAGTGAAGTGAAACCCGCTGCACTGACCCCGGCTCTGGTGAAGCAGAGTGACAAGGCCACATTGCCTGCTGGCCCGGTGCTCGCGCTTGAGCAAACGCTTCGTGCTGACCCGTCGATGGGCGAATGGGTCACGCAGCTTTTCAGCGAACACAGGAACGATGGCTCCGTGTCGCGAGGTACGCGCAACATCGCGCCGAATCTGTTCATCGGCAGCCAGCGTCTGGGCTATTTCCATTACGCACGCAGCCAGGATCGGGTATTGGCCTACGCCTACACGGGCCCGGACGATCATTACTCGGAGCTGGCAGCAGAGTTCAGCCGGCACTGCATCCGGCACGGATTACATCCCAATCTTCTGTGCGCACAGCCACTGCCTGACGCAGGTGAACTGCATTTCAGCGCGACTCCTTTCGGGGTCCTGCAACGCATCGTCAATCTTCGTGAGTTCACGCTCGCCGGTGCCGCCATGCGCCGACTGCGTTACCTGGTGAGCAAGTTTGAGAAGCTGGGCGTGTGCCGGACGGAAGAGTTCCACTGTGGTTCCGATCCTGACAAGACCCAGGCCATCGTGGGCATCATCGATGCGTGGTGCGCGAACCGGACGATGGTCAATCCGCTGATCTACAAGGTTCGTGACGAGATCCTGGCGGGTACGCTCGACACGACCCACCGCATTTTCGTGACCTCGATGGATGGCGTGATGTTGAACGTCATCCTGATTTCGCCATTGGCCGCACGCCTGAATGGCTATCTCATGGATCTGGAGTTCTACGGCAGCGACATGGCCCTCGGGGGGCTGGAGTTCGCCATCTGCCAGATCATCGAAGCGCTCGTGGCAGAAAATTGCGACGTGCTCAGCCTGGGAGGCACGTATGGTTGCAAGATCGAGGAGTCGGCGCATGCCGATCCGGAGATCGACCGGGTGCTCGATGAATTGCGTGAACGCAATCTCTTCAATGATGCAGGCAACCTGCAGTTCAAGAACAAGTTCCGGCCGGAAAACCACACAATCTATCTGTGCAGGCCACAGGGAACAGGCGATCCGCAGGACGTCATCGATCTGATCATGATGATCGCGGACCCGGACCGGATGCAGACCAGCGATGCATCCCGCCATACCCTTCTCTCGGGCGACGATGCACCGCAGCCGTCCGTGCCCGTGACCGATGCGACGCCTGTCTTCGTTGCTGCAACAGGCGATGCGGAGGATGGGCCGATCGGAGTGCGTGGTTTGGAGCGTTCATTCGTTCTGGCGGAAAGCCGCTTCAATCCCCTGAACCTCGATCACGAATGCGTCGAATTCGATCTCAAGACCGATTCCTGGGCGCAGTTGCACACGACCGCCATCGAACAGCGGAGCCGTCATCTGCATGCGCGCCTGCATGGCCCGATCGATACGCACGCGGCGCTGGCGTCGGTATTCAACTTTCCGCATTTCATTCTGACCAAGTCGGGTCGCACTGCGGAACAAGTTTTCTATCGCGCCTGGCCCAAGAAGGGCCTCGTTCTGCAGAACCTGCTGTTCCCGACCAATATTTTTCACCAGATCGACAACGGTTTCACTCCGAGGGAATTGCCCCGGGCGTCGGTGTTTGCGCTTGATATCGCGGCATCGGACAAGGCTGAACTGGATCTCGATGCCGTGCGTGAGGCATTGACCGATGCCAGCGGCATCGCGATGGTCTGTGTGGAGGTCAGCAACAACGCCTCCGGTGGACAGCCCGTGTCGGCAGACTACCTGCGCGCACTGTCTGCCTTGCTTGCACCCCACAAGATCCCGCTGGTTCTGGATGCCACCCGCGTGCTCGACAACGTGAGCATGGGCACAACGGCTGCAACGGGTGTGGGCATGTGGGCCGCCGTTCGCGAGCTGCTCGACTGCGCCGATGCGGTGATGGCCAGCCTGCCCAAGAATTTCGGTGTCACCGGTGGCGGGTTGGTGGCAACCCGCGACGCTTCGCTGCATGAACGACTGCAGACGGCCCTGCTGGAAAGCGGCAGTGCGCTCGGCGCCTTCGATCGAAAACTCCTTGGCCTCGCGCTGCAGGACCGGACATTTCTCGAACATCAGATCGCAGCCCGTCAGGAGGCTGTACGCCGGTTGGGCACGGCTCTGGTGCAACACGGTCTCCCGGTGGTGCAGCCGGTCGGAGCGCATTGCGTACTCATTGATGTTGCGGCCATTCCGGAATTCGCGTCGCTGCGCGAGCCCATCGCGTCATTCCTTGCTTGGCTCTACGTGGAAACCGGCGTTCGCGCTGCTGGACACAATGCCGGCATGGCACGCCATCACAGCCTGGCGATGACGGTACGCCTCGCCTTGGCGCTCGGCACCGAAATGGGCGAGGTCCATGAGATCGCGCGCCGTATCGGTGCAGCTTATGCCGACAAACGCAATATTCCTGATCTGGAATCTGGTCCCAAAGCCGGCACGGGTGATCTGACTGCGGGCTATCGTCTCAACGGCTATCTTCGGCCGGTGGCCCCCGTCGAAGGGCGTTCCGTAGCACAGCCGGACATGGGTATCGCCGTCGAGGCACCCCAAGATGCAGCGCCTGCAACCACCGCCACGGCGGTGCCGGCTCCGGCACACGCCGTGGCCGATGTCGCCATCATCGGTATGGCGGGGCGTTACCCCAAGGCGACCACTCCGCGCGAATTGTGGCGGGTGCTGCTCGAAGGCCAGGATTGTGTTGAAGAGGTGCCGGATGCACGTCTGGCCATGCGTCAAGGTGCCCGTCCGCCGATCCGATATTGTGGTGGATTCATCGATGATGTCGAGGTCTTCGATGCCGCTTTCTTCGGTATCCAGGGTCGCGACGCGGTCATCATGGATCCGCAGGAACGTCAGTTCCTGGAAGTCGCCTACGAAGCCTTGGAAGATGCCGGTTACTACACCGACACGCTGAGCGGCGAAGACGGTGATCGCAATATCGGCGTATTCGTCGGCGCTGTATGGACGGCGTATCAGATGGTCGGCGCTGATGAGAAGGCCGCCGGTCGTCAGGTGAACCCGAGTTCTTTCCTCTGGAGCATCGCAAACCGCGTGTCCTACTGGATGGACCTGCATGGTCCGAGCCTGACGCTGGATACTGCCTGCTCGGCCAGCCTGACCGCCATCAAGCTCGCCTGCGATGCGATCCGTTCGGGTGAGTGCCGCGTGGCGATTGCCGGCGGCGTGAATCTTGATCTCCACCAGAGCAAATACGAGATCAACGCCACCGGCGGATCACTGTCGCGCGGCGGGGTCTGCCGCGCCTATGGCCAGGGCGCAGACGGCTATGTCTCGGGTGAAGGCGTCGGTGCACTGATCCTGAAACCTCTGGATCAGGCGATCGCTGACGGCGACCACGTCTATGGTGTGATCAAGAGCGTGGTGGTCACGCACAGTGGTCGCACCAGCGCCTATACGGTGCCGAACCCGCGCACGCAGGCGGAACTGGTCGCCCGAGCCCTCAAGCTGGCCGATGTCGATGCACGCACGATCGGTTACGTGGAAGGGCATGGCACCGGCACCGATCTTGGCGACTCGATCGAAATTGCCGGTCTGTCGCGTGCCTTCGCTGCCTACGATGTTCCGGCCGGCAGTTGTCCGATCGGATCGATCAAGACGAATATCGGTCATCTGGAAGCCGCATCCGGCATCGTCGGCATGCAGAAGATCCTGCTGCAGATGCAACATGGCACGCTGGTGCCTTCGCTGCACGCCGAAGTCCCGAACGAAAACATCGATTTCGACACTGCGCCTTTCCGTATCCAGCAGGACGTGTCGCAGTGGGATGGCAAGGTGGTCGACGGACGGACCTATCCCCGCCGTGCCTGCATCAGTGCGATCGGGATTGGTGGTGCGAATGCACACGTGATCATTGAGGAATTCGTTCCGGCCGACCATGGGCTTGCCAGCGATGACGCGCAGGCCAAAGAAGGCGGCCTGCGCATCGTGCCCCTGTCGGCGCGTACGCCGGAACAATTGCATCAAGTGGCTGCTCGACTGCTCGCATACCTGCGCGATGGCGCCGGCGATCTCAGCCTCGACGATATCGCCTTCACCCTGTCGCAGGGTCGCAAGGGATTCGATCAACGTGTGGCGCTGATCGCTGCCGATCTCGACGGGCTGAAGAGTCGGCTGGAGGCATTCCTCGCCGGCACGCCCCATGACGACGTCATGGTCGGGCAGGTGGGCAATGCGCGCAATGTCACGTCCATGCTCGATGCACAGGAGCGCGAGGATTTCGTCGGATTGATGCTGCAGCGTGGTGACCCGCGTCGCCTTGCGCGCCTGTGGAGCGATGGCCTGATCGCAGATGGTCGCAGGATCGGCCCTGGCCGCGGTCGCAGGATTTCCCTGCCCACGTATCCATTCGCCAGAACGCCCTACTGGGCAGGCGAGATGGCGGGTGCTGCGGTGGTGTCGACGCAGCCTGTTGCTGTTGCGCCGCATGCGTCGGACCTGTCTGTTGCGGATGCGCCGAAGTCGGCGCCCGCTCCTGCGGCACAGCGCCTGCGCTACCAGTTCTGGACGGATGAATCCGCCGATGCGGGCGGATCGCAGGGCGACTTGCCGGTCATCGGCAAGGCCGAGTTGTTTGTCAAACAGACGCTGGCCGACCGCCTGGACTTGTCCATCGATGCCCTGCAGAACGACGACGGTCTGCTCGAAATCGGGTTGACCTCGCTGGACATGGCGGGCCTGACGACTGGGCTGAAAGCGCGTTTCGGCCCGAAGTTTTCGCCGACGGCCTTCTTCGAGTGCCGCACCATCGGCGATTTCACCGCCTTGCTCGCCGAGCAATACCACACACATTTCGAGACCATGCGTTTTGCGAAGCTCGAGGTGGATGAAGCGGAGTCCGTCGCACCGTCGAGGCGCATGGTCCGAGTGGCCGGCGATGCCGCTCCGGGTGATGTGCATGTTCTGGACGCGGCCGCACCATTGCCGCTGCCGGATACGCCCTGGTCGAAGGCCGGGCCGCTCCCTGAGGCGCTGCGCATCCTGCTGACAGGTGCTACCGGTTTTCTGGGCATCCAGATCCTGCATGAACTCTGCGCTGGCGATAGCGAGGTCCAGGTGTTGTGTCTGGTCCGTGCTGCCGATACGGACGCCGCATGGGGTCGTCTGCGCGGCCAGGCTGCCCGTTACGGGTTGGTGCTCGACGAAAGCCGTATCCAGGTGCTGTGCGGTGATCTCTGCGCGCCGCGCATGGGCATGACCGAAGCCGAGTGGGATGCCCGCTGCGCTGAAATCGATCAGATCGTGCATGCGGCCTCGCACGTCAATCACATCGAGGGTTACGCAAGCTTCCGCGATGCCACGCTGGGCATGACGGAGATCATCCGTCTCGCCGCCAGCCAGCGTCCGAAATTGATCCAGTTCATGTCGAGCACCGCCGCTTGCATTCTGAAAACGGGCGACACGTTCACCGTCTACGAGCACGAGTCCTTCATCGATGCGGGCGAGTCGGTCTATGGTGGTTACGGACAATCCAAGTGGGTCCAGGAGACCTACCTGCGGCGGGCCGCCGAAGTCGGGATTCCCTACGTCATCTATCGGTTCGGTGAGCTGTCCGGATCCAGTCGGACCGGATTCGCGCAGACGGACGACATGCTCCACCGCCTGCTGCAGATGCGCTTGGCCGTGGGGTGCCGTGAGAAGGTATCCAACGACGTGCTGGACGCCGTACCGGTCGACATCGCCGCGCGGTTGATCGCCGGTACGACCCGTGACCCGGCATTGTGGAACGCGATCCTTCACGGGACCCACCTGCAGCCGTGCCCCATCGCACGTGTCTACCGGATGGCCGAGCAACGTCTGGACAGGCGCTTCTCACCGGTCACCCGACAGAACTATCTGAGCGCCTGTCTCGACTTCGTTCGTCACATCTACGAACGCAGCCCACTGGACGGATTCGTACTCGAGTGCGTGTTGCGGGACGCGGAAGGCTCGTCGCGGCAGCGCAAGATCATGGACGGCTATTTCGCGGTTCTGTTCCCGTTCGAGCAGTCCAATTTCTCGCGGGCGCTCGAAACGCTGCAGGTGCCGTTGCCGGCATGGGATCAACTGCTGGCCACCTATTTCGATCGTTGGTGCCAAGAGGATTGCGACTATCTGTCGCCCCTGAAGACCTACGGAATGCCGCAGGAAACCACGCCGCTGCCCGCACAACGGCCCGCGATCACGGTCGCGCCTGCAGTCAACAACAGTGCAGTCAACAACAGCATGGAAACCGCGTTGGAGCGTGTCGATGAAATCTAATGGTGCTGCCCTCAGTGGCCCTGTTCTTGTGACCGGTGGCAATGGCCATGTTGGCAATACCCTCGCGAAACATCTGTGCGACAGGGGTTATTCGGTTCGCGTGACGGTTCGCAATGTCGAGGAAACCGAAGCGCTGGGCATCTTCGATGGCTATCCGGTCGAAATCCACCGGGCGGATATCCGGGATGAGGACGCGCTTCGCCAAGCTATGACCGGCGTGCGTGGTGTCTTCCAGGTCGCCGCGCTGTACAACTACGACGAATCCTCACTGGGCGAAGGCATCGTCGCCAACAATACCGACGGCTGTCTGGCCGTGTTGCGTGCGGCCAAGGATTGCGGTGTGGCGCGCGTTGTCTTGACGAGCAGCATCGCCGCCGTCGGCTTCGGCGGGAGCGAGACGCAGCCGCTGACCGAATCGGACTGGAGCGATCCGGAAGATCCCTACTGCCGTTCCAAGTTGGAGAGCGAGCAGGTTGCCCGGCGCTGGGCCGACGAAGCCGGTCTGGATCTGGTTGTCGTGTGTCCGGGCATCGTCCTGGGCCCCAACTTCTACAAGCACACGCCAAGCACCGTTCCTGTCGCGGCGATCGTCCACGATCAGCTGCCCTTCAAAGTGCAGGTCGCGCTGACGGTGGTCGATGTGCGTGATCTGGCGGAGGCGCACATCCTCGCCTATGAAGCCGATCAGCCGGCGAACCGTTATCTCGCCACCGGAACGTATCTGTCGGATCTGGTCGATGCCATGAGCGAAGCCATCCCCGGCATCAATGTGCCGGAGCGCGTTCTCAGCCTTGCCGAGGCCCGCGCATTGGCCCAGAAGAGCGGGACGCCTGTCGAACTTATCGGGCAGCCATATCGGTACAGTGATCAGCGTATCCGCGAAGGATTGGGGTGGCAGGCACGTCCGCTCCATGAAACGCTTCGTGATACGGCGGCATGGATCGAAGCCCGTGATCTGTAGTCGAACCTTTCTCTCACGGACGACGGTATGAACAAGGACGCATTCGATGTCATCGTGGTTGGAGCGGGCGCCTGCGGCGCCGCACTTGCCCGTGATTTGGCGAAGCAGGGCTTCTCCGTGCTGCTGCTCGAACGGGGCTCTTCCAAGGCGATCACCGACAATCTGTCCGGCTTGGCATCGGTTGCAAAGACGCTGCCCGTCGGCCCGGGTCTCCAGGCGACGACAGCGCATGGTGTCGGCGGGTCGACGAACATCTATTTCGGCATCTGCAAGTTGCCGACGCGAGACACGTTCTCGGCACTCGGCATGGATCTCTCGGCGGAACTCGAAGCGGTGCGCCGGGAAGTGCCGGTCGTCGAAGTGAACGACGACTTCCTGCCGCCGCAGTCCAAATGGTTGCGCGACAGCGCCGCCCGTGTCGGCTACCCGATGAAGCCGCATCTCATGGCGCTCGATTTGTCCCTCTGTGCCGACGGCAGTTATGTCTACGAGGCCAAGTGGAAGGCGCGCGGCTATGACGACGAGGCGGTGGCGGCGGGCGCGACATTGCTCAGCCATGCACGCGTGAAGCGTGTGCTTGTCGAACACGGACGTGCCGTCGGTGTCGAATACGTGGTGGGTCGACTCGGTGGTCGCACGCGTCGTGCCTATGCACGCAAGGTGGTGATCAGCGCGGGCTCGCCGGCCACGCCCAAGCTGCTGATCGACGCAGGCGTCCGCGACGTCGGCAGCCGTGGTTTCTTCTGCAAGCCGGCCTTCATGATGTTCGGTACGGTGAAAGGCTTGGCTGGTCGCGATGCTTATGTCGGCCTGCTGGAATGTGATCTGGGCAATGGGGTCACGCTGGGCGATGGCGCGATGGTGTCGTCGCTGTTCAAGCTTTTCATGCTGTCCAACGGCAAGCTCGGGCACATTTTCTCGCATGCGTCGACCGTGGCGGTCGCCGTGGCGTTGAATGACGAACTCGGTGGTGAGGTTCGGCCTGACGGCAGTTATCACAAGATCCTGTCGCCGCAGGACACCGAAAAATTGAAGCAGGCGGAAAGCAGTGCCGCAACCATCCTCGATGCCGCTGGCGCTACCAACGTCTTCCGCTCCGGCAACGTGGCCGGTACGCCAGGCGGCGTGCTGTGGGTGGGCGAGCATCTGGACGAAAACCTGCAGACGAGCATTGCCGATCTTCATGTCTGCGATCAGTCGGTCATGCCCGATGTCCGCGTCACGCCTTTGATCACGTTGCTGTGTCTGGCCAAAAGGCTCGCCACACACCTGACCGAGACTCTGCGCCCAATCGCGCCGGAACAACACGCCGCTGCGGGGCACCGTCCGCAGGGTGACGTCGTACACACCATTCCGAATACCGAAACAGAAACCGTTTGAGGACCAAGAGTCATGGCATTTCGTGAGCGTTTCAAGAAGATCCGGAAATACCTGTTGGGCGGGGCGCTGACCCTGATCGTCGTGGGCTTGCTCGCCCATGTCATCTGGGTTCGCTCCGGTACGGGCGAATGGAAACTGATTCAGGACGAAGCGGGAATCCAGGTCTATTCCCTGAAGGATCCCGGCACGTCACTGATGAAGTTTCGCGGCGTGACCCGCGTGAAGACCAGCCTGACGAGTTCGGTTTTCCTGTATCGCGGTGACGAGACGACCAACGACGATTTCGGCGGCCAGAACTTCCGCATCTTCGACAAGGTGGAAACGCCGAAGATGTACATGGCCTATTTCTCGGTGGAGCAGCCCATGCCGCCCTTCGGCACGAAGGAGATGGTCAGCATGCTCAATTATGCCCAGGACCCGAAGACGGGAGAGGTCTTGATCAATGTGCAGGCGGCGCCCAGCGCGAAACCGCCGACACCCGGCACATCGCGGGTCAACGTCCTCAACAACACGTTCCGGTTGACACCGATGCCCAACGGCGAAGTGCAATGGGAGATCACCGGCGACGTCGATCTGGGGTTGTTCTACCCGCTGGCGAACCTCGCCATGCCTGGCCTGCTGTTCAAGGGGTTGAGCGATCAGCGCAAATTGGTGTTGACCGAGAAATATCAAAAGGCGCGTCTGTTGTCCGTGCGTGAGCCCTGAGGGCGCGCATCAACGAGTGCTTGGCCCATACGATTCTCTATAGCGAACGATTCCAGACAATGAACGAGACGAAGAAGTCGAGCGGCAAGCTCGCAAAATTCCTGAAGATCAACGGCATCTTCAACCTGGTGATGTTGGTGGCATACATCGCATGGGCACAGACCGGCTCGGGCGAGTGGAAGCTGGTCAGCGATGAAGATGGCATCCGCGTGTGGTCCATGAAGGTGCCTGGCGAAACCCTCAAGAAATACAAACTCCAGATGCACGTCGATTCGCACCTGTCGGATGTCGTGTTCTACATGAGCGATCTGAACACGGGTTACGACGTGGGTGCGACCGATATCCGGCGCATCGAGGAAGTGAAAGACGATCCCGTCTTTCTGGCGTACGACACCTACAAGCTCGACCTGAAGCCATTCGGTAAGTTGGATGTCGTGATCGTCAATCACTATGCGCAGGATCCGAAAACCGGCGTCGTGCGTCTGAACGTGCAGGCCGCGCCCAACAAGATTCCGGTCAACCCGGATGTTCCGCGCGTCAAGCGCCTCAGCAACCGTTTCACCATGACGCCTGTCGCCAGTGGTGGGGTGGATATCGAGTTGCTTTCGGAGATGGACCTGGGGCTTCCGGATGTGCTTCAGAATCTGGTGATGCCCTCGGTCACGCATACAGAATTCGCGAAGATGCGTGAGATGTTCAAGAAGGAGAAATACCGGGTTGGCAAACCCGCTTTCATTGTTGATCCGGCCGAGCAATCGACGCCGGTCGCGACCCTGAATTAGACCGGCGCTTCAAAGTTTTCCTTTTCCCTTCCAGTCCTCCAGCAAGGCCCGCCCTGACGGTATGAGGGGCGGGCGTATCGAGTTCATAAGGATGTGCGCATGACCACTGCCAACGAGCACAGTCACCTGTTCAGACAGGCCCGCCCGGACGATCTGCCCGAGCTGTACGCGCTGAACAAGCTCGCCGACGAGAATGGTCGCCTGACCCAGGCCGATATCCGCCGTTGCCTGAAGGACAACGCTGCTGGTCAGTGGGTGGTCGAGGCCGCAGGCCGTGTCGTCGCTGCGATCTACAGCCAGCGGTTGCCAAGCGTGGAGGCATTGGAAGGCCATGAAGCGCGTAACGCGCTGCAATTGCATGACGCCAAGGGGACGGTCGTACAGGTTCTGGCGTGGGTTGTCGGAGCGGCAGAAGCGCCGGACACTTCCCGTCTGCTGCTGTCGCGGGCGCTGGAGGCATATCGCGCATCGCCCGAAGTGGAGCGCATCATCCTCGTGGCGTCCTGCGAAGGGGCGACACTTCCTCCCGACGAGACTGCGGACGAGGCGGTGCTGTGGGAGGCCGTCGATGCAACGCTCGGTCTGTATCGCACCTTGGGCGCACGCATTCTGCGTCGTGTGCCGGGCTATCGTGCGAAGACGAGCAGCCATGAAGGCTGCGGTCTGTTGCTCGATTGCACCGTGCCGGCGTCGTCGCTGACGTCCGGACCGTATCTGTTCGTCCTGTCTGCCGCGACAACCGAACGCCTGCGCGCGTATGCCGGGAAAGTCATCGGCTGGCTCGAAAACGATTTGCCTGAAGGCGCATTCCAGAATGCGATCTTCACGTGGCAGACCGGCCGCACGTCCATGAAACAGCGCCTCGCGCTTGAGGTCGTTGACGCGGCGGAACTGTGCGAACGGCTGCGGCAATGGCTGGCCGGCTCACGCGGAATTCCGGGGATGTGGTCGACAGAAACGTCGCAGGACAGTGCCGAAACATCGGAGACATCCTCCGGGTTGTCTGCGCTGGCGTCGGCGTGGGTCGCGGGAGGGGAGGCGTCCTGGCAGAGTCTGTATGTCTCGTTGCCCGTCGCGCCCCGACGGATCAGTGTGCCGACGTATCCGTTCGCCGCAACGCGTCATTGGGTTGCTGCCGACGCGGACACGCCACTACCAGCCCTCTCGTCGAATGCACCTGCGCCGCAGGGGACGTTGCGCCTCGTTCCCGTGTGGGAAGCACAGACGGTCGAATCCGCCGGCACATCGCCGGGAGGGAGTGCGCCTGCGCACCACGTGGTTCTGGTTTCTGGATTCGAGCAGTTCGGGCTCGAAGCGCTGCGCACTGCGCAGCCTGAGATCGAATGGCGTCGTCTGCCCATGCCCGTCGCCGACGACGGAATGGCGTACATCGACATGGTCCAGGCCACGCTGGAGGCCGTGAAAGACGCGTGTCAATCACGCAGGGACGGCTGGGTGCTGATCCAGGTCCTGATCGAGGAGACCGCAGACGCATGGGTCGTCGGCGGCTTGTCCGGACTGCTGCGAACCGCAGCAGAGGAATACAGCGACTGCATCGGTCAGATCATCTTCTCGGATGCTACTTCGACGCAGGAGATCACCCGGAAGCTTGCCGATGAAGCCCGTCAAGGCAACATCGTCACCGTGCGTTACCACGAAGGTGGCCGACAGCGGCGGACCTGGCTGACGGGCGAAGAAAGTCCGCGCGCCCGCCCCGCGTTACGCGAGGGTGGTGTCTATTGCGTCACTGGTGGCCTGGGTGGCTTGGGTGTTCTCGTTGCAGCTGAGCTGCTCCGGCGCGGGCGTGGTGCGAAGGTGACCCTCGTCGGTCGCAGCGCATTGGCCGGCGATGCACAGACACGTTTCCAGTCGCTGCAGGCGCTGGCGGCGGCACAGCCGGGTTCATCCATCGACTACCGGTCGCTCGATATCACCGATCCGAAAGCGGTCGCAGACCTGATTACCGACATCGTGCAGTCGCATGGGCATCTGCACGGCATCGTGCATGCGGCAGGCGTGCTTGACGACGGATTCATGTCGAGCAAGACCCCTGAGACGATCCGTAAGGTGCTGACGCCGAAAGTGCTGGGGGCGATCCATCTGGATGTGGCCAGCCGCAGTCAGCAACTCGATTTCTTCGTGCACTTCGCGTCGATGGCGGGTGTGATCGGCAATGCCGGTCAGGCCGACTATGCCGCCGCGAATGCCTTCCTGGACTGGTTCGCCGTGGCCAGAAACCAGCGCGTCGCAGCGGGTCAGGCATACGGACGAACCGTGTCGATCGACTGGCCGCTATGGCAGGACGGTGGCATGCAGTTGCCGGTGGACATGCTTGCGCTGTTGATGCGGAACACGGGCACCGTGCCCATGGATACCGAGACAGGGATGGGTTTCTTTTTCGACTGCCTCTCGACCGTATCCGACCAGGTGTTCGTGCTGCAGGGCGATATCGCGCGCATGCAGGCATGGTTGGCGCAGACGCTGCACCCTGTACGCCAGGAGACAGCAGCCGTCGCAGACACGGCGGTGTCCGGATCGCTGCTGGAAGCGACGCAGCGGGAATTGGTGCGGCTGTTCGCCGAAGCCACGGAACGCTCTGCCGAGCAGATCGATCCCTATGATTCGATGGAGAACTACGGGCTGGACTCCATCATCATCAGCAAACTGAATGCGTCGCTGACCGACGTGTTCCCCGGTCTGTCCAAGACGCTGTTCTTCGAATTCCGCACCCTCGCCACACTGTCCGAGCATCTTCTTGCCCGTCAGGCGGACGCTTGTCGCAAGTGGACGGCGCATAGCGATGTTGTTGTCGGATCTGCCGACATCCACCTGCCTGCCCGTGCCTTGCCGGAGCGGGTCGTTTCCCACGTCGAATCGAAATCGCGGGAACCGATCGCCATCATCGGCCTAAGCGGTATGTATCCGAAGGCGAACGACCTGGATGCCTTCTGGCAGAATCTGCGCGATGGTCGCGACTGCATCGAAGAAATTCCGGCCGAGCGCTGGTCGCTCGACGGCTTCTTCGAACCCGATGTGGGTCGTGCGATCGAACAGGGCAAGAGCTACAGCCGTTGGGGCGGTTTCGTCGACGCGTTTGCGGATTTCGATCCACTGTTCTTCAACATATCGCCCCGCGAGGCGATGAACATCGATCCACAGGAACGACTGTTCCTGCAGGAATGCTGGCGCACCCTCGAATCCGCCGGTTATACCCGCGACGATCTGAAATCGCGTTTCGGCGGGCGTGTGGGCGTGTTTGCCGGTATCACCAAGACCGGTTATCAGCTCTACATGCTGCATCCGACACGTGACGGCGAACCCTTCCTGCCGTACACGTCTTTCTCCTCGACCGCCAATCGCGTGTCGTACTTCCTCGATATTTCCGGGCCGAGCATGCCGGTGGACACCATGTGTTCGTCGTCGCTGACGGCGATCCACGAGGCGTGCGAACACATCCTGCGCGACGAATGCGAAATGGCATTCGCTGGCGGCGTGAATCTCTACCTGCACCCACGTACCTACGAGCTGCTGTGCTCGCAGAACATGCTCTCGACCGATGGCCGCTGCCGCAGCTTCGGTACCGGCGGCGACGGCTACGTTCCGGGTGAAGGTGCAGGCGCCGTGCTGTTGAAGCGTCTTTCCGATGCCGAGCGCGATGGCGATCCGATCCATGGCGTGATCCTCGCAAGTCAGGTCAACCACGGTGGACGGACCCACGGCTATACCGTCCCCAATCCGAACGCGCAGGCCGCGCTGATCCGCGCGAGCATCGAAGCCGCCGGCATCGACGCACAGGCAATCAGCTACATCGAGACCCATGGCACGGGAACCGAGCTCGGTGACCCCATCGAGATCACGGGTCTGGAGCATGCTTTCGAGACTGCGGCGGGCAGCGACTTCCGTTGCCGTATCGGCGCAGTGAAATCGAACATCGGGCATCTCGAAGCGGCATCGGGCATCGCCGGGCTGACCAAGATCCTGCTGCAGATGCGCCATGCCCAACTGGTGCCGAGCCTGCATGCGGAGACGCTCAATCCGAACATCGATTGGCAGCACAACGTCTTCGAGGTGAATACCCGCCTGCAGGACTGGCCGAGTCCGGCGACCGGCAAACCGAGAATCGCGGCGGTATCGTCCTTCGGCGCGTCGGGCACCAATGCCCACGTCATCGTGCAGGAATACCGCGAGCAGGCAGCTGTCCCGCAGGTTTCGAAGCGTTCAGAGCCGGTGCTGGTTCCGCTGTCGGCCAAGACTGCGCCACAACTGGCGCAGCGCGTGCGCGACCTGCTTGCCTTCGTGCGCGACGCCAAGGTTGCGCCTGATCTGGAAGCGCTCGCCTACACCCTGCAGGTCGGTCGCGAAGCCATGGAAGACCGGCTTTGCTGCCTCGTCCGGTCTCTGGATGAACTGACGGACACGCTTCAGAGCTATTTGAACGGCAGCACCGGCAACGAGCATCTGCATATCGGACAGGTCGCAGCGCATCGCGATGCGATGCGCATGTTCACCCGCGATGACGACTTCAAGGAAACCGTGCAGCGCTGGATCGCGCGCCGGAAGCTGGATCGACTGGCCGAGCTGTGGTCGCGTGGCCTGGATATCGACTGGCAGGCCCTTCACTCGCACCGTCCGTTCCGGCTTGCGTTGCCGACCTATCCGTTCGCACACGAACGGTTGTGGGTGGATACCCGCGTGATGCCGATGGTGGAATCCGGCACGCCCGCATCCGCACTGCACCCGCTGGTGCATACCAATGTGTCGGATCTCTATCGGCAGGCTTACACCAGCGTGCTGACCGGGACGGAATCCTGCCTGCGCGATCACGTGGTGGGCGGCGACAAGATCCTGCCGGCGGTTGCATACCTCGAAATGGTCCGCACCGCGATGGCGTTGGCCATGCCGGGCGCTGCCGCCGATCAGGTGATCGAATTGCGCAACACGGTCTGGGCGAAACCCCTGATCGTGGCTGGCCCGCATCCTGTCGAGATCGTGTTGCAGCCCGATGCCGAGTCTGGATCGATCGCGTTCACGATCGCCAGCACTGCGCAGTCCCAAGAGGGAGACAGCACGGACAACGCCGACACGGGGCAGATGCATTGCCAGGGCGAGGCGGCCTTCGTGACCGATACCGCGAACCCGATCATCGATCTGCGCAGGCTTGAGGCGCGGATGGATCAGGGGCGTGTGGATGCCGACACCGTCTACGGGATGTTCAGTAGCGTCGGCGTAGCCTTCGGTCCGGCGCATCGTGCGCTGCGCGCGGTGACGTTGGGAACGGATGAAGCGCTCGCACAGCTTTATCTGCCCGATGTCGTGTCACCTGCCGATCCCCGCTATGTCCTGCATCCGAGTCTGGTCGACAGCGCGCTGCAGGCCTGCAGTTGTCTCGGGCGTTCCGCGCAGGGCGAAGCCGGCGCACCGCTCCTTCCCTTCGCACTGGACAGCCTGCGTGTGATCGCGCCCTGCCAGTCCGACATGGTGGCCTGGGTGCGTCGCGCGGCAAGTGGCAGTGACAATCCGGATGCGCCGCTCCACTTCGATATCGACATCCTCGATACCGACGGCCGGCTGTGCGTACAGATGCGTGGATTCACCGCGCGTCCGCGCGGTGGTTCGGCGTCGCAACAGGATGCGAAGCCGCGCACGCATGCCCTGGTGCCGGTCTGGAACCGTGTCGATCCAGCGCAAAGCAGCTCCGGTGCATCAACGACACAGCGGCTTGTGGTTGCAGGCAATGAAGACGCGTTGCGTTGGGTGAAGCAGTCCTTCCCGGATGCGGAGGCATTGCTGCTCGCCTCCATGACCGACGAAAACAGCCTGACCGGCTTCCTGCAGAACAACGTCGACCATCTGTTGTGGGTGGCGCCCGACGTTCTCGACGCGAGCCAGAACACGGACGTCGACACCGCCAGTGCTCTGGCGGGGCTTCGTGACGTGTTCAATCTCGTCAAGGCCGCGCTGCCTTTGGCGCAGACACCGCGCTGGACCTTCCTGACCCGTTCCACCCAAGCCGTGCATGCGGATGATCGCATCGCGCCGCGTAATGCTGGCATCGCCGGTTTTGTCGGCAGTCTGAGCCGGGAATATCCCCATTGGGATATCCGCCTGCTTGATGTCGACTCGCTCGATACGCTCACTGCGCGTGATTGCAACGACATCGCGGGTGACGCGACCGCAGCGAATCTTGCCTATCGCGATGGAGAATGGTTCCAGCGCGGCCTCGGCTCGCTGGAGGCGACGCCGGCTTCGCATGATGGCTACCGGCAGGGCGGCACTTATGTGGTGGTAGGCGGCGCTGGCGGCATCGGTGTGGCGTGGAGCCGCTACATGATCGAGCGCTACAACGCGCGTCTGGTCTGGATTGGCAGGCGCTCGCTGGATGCGGGGATCGCCGCGAACATCGAAGCGCTGGCCGCGCTCGGACACGCGCCCATGTACGTGTCAGCCGACGCCACGGATCTGGACGCGCTGCAGCAAGCGGCGGAACGGATCCGCGCCACATATCCCGTGGTGCATGGTGTCGTGCATTCGGCGATCGATCTGCGCGATCAGAGTCTCGCGCAGATGGATGCCGCTGAACTGGAACGCGCGGTCGCCGCGAAAATGGCGGTCGCGATCCATCTGGATACCGTGTTCGGCGAACAGGATCTGGACTTCGTCATGTTCTTCTCGTCGATGATCTCGTTCACGACGGGGGCAGGGCAGGCCAACTATGCGGCAGGCAGCACGTTCGCTGATGGTTTCGCCTTGGCATTGGCGCAACGCCGTCCTTACCCGGTCAAGATCATGAACTGGGGATATTGGGGGGGCGTGGGTGTGGTCGCCGATCCGTTCCATCAGGAACGCATGCGCAAGATGGGCATCGGTTCCATCGATGCGCCGGAAGCGATGGCTGCGCTGCAGACGCTCGTGGATCATCCCGGGTTGTCGCAGATGGCGGTGATCAAGACGTTGAATCCGCAGGCGTTGGCATCGTTCGTATTGCCGGAACGCGTGGGCGGGCGACACCGTGCCTCGTCTTCGCATCTGCCCGATGCCGTCAATGACGCACGTGCGGTGCTTGCCGTTCCCGCCGAGCAGGCGATACGGGACGACATGCTTGACGAAGACGTCGATGCTTTGTCCGTCGATATTCTGGTCTCGGCACTTGCCGGTCTGGGCGTCGTCATCACGGATGCATACGAGAAGGCCGCCGCACACATCCATCCCGCACATGCCCGATGGCTGCAGACGAGTCTCGATCTCGCGAAAACCCAGAACCGCGCACCGCGTGCCTGGGACGAGCTGTGGCGTGAATGGGAGTCGCGCAAAGCGTCGTGGATGACCAATCCGCGCTGTCGTGCACAGCTCCTGCTTCTGGAATCCTGCCTGCGTGCGTTGCCTGAGATCCTGTCGGGCAATCGTGCCGCGACGGACGTGATCTTCCCGAACGCATCGATGGAGCATGTGCAGGGCGTCTATGAAGGGCACGCACTGGCGGACTGCTGCAACAACGCCGTCGGCGAACTGCTCGTCGCCTGGCTGCGACGCCAGCCTTCCACGAACAAGATCCGGATCCTGGAGATCGGCGCGGGCACGGGTGGCACGACCAAGAACCTGTTGCCGCGACTGGCCCGTTTCGGCGATCGCATCGAGGAATATTGCTACACGGATCTTTCCAAGGCCTTCCTGATCCACGCCGAAACGCAGTTCCGCGCGTTGTGTCCGGGCCTGAATCCCAGGATTTTCGACGTCTCGCGCGCGCCATTGCAACAGGGTATCGAAGCGGGGCGCTATGACGTGGTGGTCGCCACCAACGTCTTGCATGCCACGCCGGACATCCGTCAGACGTTGCGTCATGCCAAGGCGGTGCTGCGGCCGGGCGGAATCGTGCTGATCAACGAGATGACGGGCTGGTCGCTGCTGCGCCACATGACCTTTGGTCTGTTGGAAGGCTGGTGGTTGTACGAAGACGAAGCCCTGCGCGAACCGGGTAGCCCGGGCCTCGCCGTCGAGACCTGGCGTCGCCAGCTCGCTTGCGAAGGCTTCGATGACATTGCACTGGTCGTTCCGGAAGCGCATGCGTTCGGCCAGTTGGTCGTGGCCGGCGCGAGCGACGGCCTGTGGCGTCAGCGGATGTCACCAGTTGCGCCAACGGCATCTTCAGCACCAGCACCGGCCAGACTCGCTGCGCCTGTTGCGGCCGTGGCCCCTGAAATACGTCGTGATGCCGCCACGAACAACACGAAGGCTGTCGTTGAGAAAGGAGCACAAGGCTCGGTGCGCGACCGTTGTCTCGCGCATCTGCGCCATGCGGTGGCCGGTGTTCTGAGACTCGACGAGACTCGAGTGAGCCCGAATCAGCCGCTGGCCGATTACGGTCTTGATTCGATCCTCGTGATCGGACTGACCAGTCAGTTGCGCAAGGCGTTTCCCGCGATCACCAGCACGCTGTTCTTCGAGGCGGGCAACCTGTCTGATCTGGCCGACATGCTGCTGCGCTCCTATCCGGAGCAAGCCGAACAGCTGTTCGGTCAGCAGGAAGCCGGTGACAGCGTTTCCCGCGAGGTGAAGCCGGCCCAAGCCGCACTGCCATCACGGAGTCTGCGTCTGTCCGCGCCGGCGGCTGCTTCGAATGCGTCTGCCGTCGCACCCTTGCATGCCGCTTCGATCTTCGACGTTGCGATCATCGGCCTGAGCGGTCGTTACCCGATGGCGAACGACATGGAGACGTTCTGGGACAACCTGTCGCAGGGTCGCCATTGCGTCTCCGAGATTCCGCCGGATCGCTGGGATTGGCGCCGTTTCCACGACGAAGATCCGGACGCGGCGGGCACGATCTATACCCGCTGGGGCGGTTTCCTCGATCACATCGATCAATTCGATCCGCTGTTCTTCCGGATCTCGCCCAAGGATGCGAAGGCGATGGATCCACAGGAACGCCAGTTCCTGCAGGTCTGTTATCACGCGATCGAGGATGCCGGGTATCGGCCGGACACGCTGGCCCGTCCCGACAAGGTGGGCGTGTTCGTGGGCGTGATGAATGCCCGCTACACCGCACAGCCACTGCATTATTCGATTGCAAACCGTGTGTCCTTCGCCCTTGATTTCCGTGGGCCATCGGTGGCAGTCGATACCGCCTGTTCGTCGTCGCTCACTGCCATCCACTTCGCGCTGGACAGTCTGTACAGCGGCCTGAGTGAGTGCGTGATCGCCGGCGGCGTGAACCTGATCGTCGATGCCGGCCATTTTCAGGAGCTGACGGCGGTGGGCATGCTGTCGCATGACGATCGCTGCCGCGCATTCGGCGCAGGCGCGGATGGTTTCGTCGATGCCGAAGGCGTAGGCGCGGTCGTGCTCAAGCCGTTGGCGCAGGCGGAGCGCGATGGCGATCTGATCTATGGCGTGATCAAGGCCAGCGCCATCAATGCCGGCGGACGCACCAACGGCTACACGGTGCCCAATCCCGTCGCCCAGGCGGCGGTGGTGTCCGAGGCACTGCGCAGGGCGAACGTCCCGGCCAGCGACGTGAGTTGCATCGAGGCCCACGGCACCGGCACGGCGCTGGGCGATCCCATCGAAGTCGCCGGTCTGCGTCGCGCGTTCGAGATGGATACGCAGGAGCGCGGTTTCTGCGCGATCGGTTCGCTGAAATCGAACTTCGGCCATTGCGAATCGGCCGCCGGCATCGCGGCGCTCACCAAGGTCCTGCTGCAGCTCAAACATGGCCAACTGGTGCCGACGCTCCATGCCGAAGCCGTCAATCCGGAGATCGATTTCGCGCAGACACCGTTCCGCCTGCAGCGCCATCTGCAGAACTGGAATCGACTCGTCCGCAACGTCGACGGCCAATCACGGGAAGTCCCGCGCATTGCCGGGATCTCGTCCTTCGGCGCAGGCGGTGCCAACGCCCATCTGATCGTGCAGGAATACGTGCCGTCGGCCTCGCGCCGAACGTCCGGAGCTGCGCATGACGATGGCGTTCTCGATCATGCTGTCGTGGTGCCGCTGTCGGCACGAACGGCCGACCAGCTCGCGCACAAGGTCCGGGATCTGCTCGCCTTCTTCGAACGCGCAAAGCAACGCGGCGATGTGGTTTCGCTGTCGTCCCTGGCCTACACCTTGCAGGTGGGACGCGAGGAACGCGACGAACGATTGGCGATCGTCGTGAACTCGCTCGATGCATTGATGACGGCTTTGCAGCGCAGCCGGGATTCGGTCGACGGCGTGGCTATCCATCGTGGACGTGTTTCTCGCGATGGCCCGGTGGCGGATACTGCTGTCCGAGCCGCAGACGCAGGTACTGCAGCGCAATTGGCGCGCGATTGGGTGACAGGCACGGCCGTCGATTGGGCGGGTGCGTACGATTCCGACCATCGACCTGCACGCCTCCATTTGCCGGGTTATCCCTTCTCGCAGGATTCCTATTGGCAGCCGATCGAGCGTAACGAGATTGTCGTCGCCAGGTCTGATGTGGCCCCGGCGAGCCCGCCGCCTGCTGATCTGGGCGTGGCCGGCTTGCCGCAGGCGGGGGCGAACCAGTTCGTTGCTGCCCAACCGACCATGTTGCATCCGCTCGTGCATCGGAACATGTCCACGCTGGCTGGCACGGCATACGAGACCATCGTCAGCCATGCCGACCGCATTGCTTCCGATCATCATCTTGATGTCGGCGCGTTCCACGGGCACGCAATTCCAGCCGCGGTCTATCTGGAAATGACACGTGCCGCGCTCGCCGATGCCATGGCAGGCGAAGCATCGTCCGGGGCGCGGGTGATCGAGTTGTCCGAAACCACATGGGCGGCTCCCGCTGTCTTCGAGGACGCGCTGACGTTGCGGGTGGCTCTGGTGACGCGCGCGGATGGTGCGATCGCGTATGAGATCGACAGTCCCTCACCGGAAGGCCAAGGGAGTGTCCTGTGTCAGGGTTTGGCACGAGCGCTTGATGTCGTCGAGCCGCAGCACTTGGATCTGAAGGCACTGATCGCAAGGACGCAGGGCGCCCGCTGGGACAGCAACGCGTTCTATCTCGACCAGTCCAGATCGGGGCTGGCGTATGGCCCGGTGTATCGCAGTTTGATGGATGTGCGAACGGGCGTAAACGAAGTCCTTGCCGAGCTGCGTCTGTCGCAGGATCTCGCACTTGAGCAAGCGGCGTTGGACATGCATCCGGTGTTGCTGGATGGCGCCATGCAGGCGGCGTCCACGCTGTTGCCGATCGCGGTACCGCCGTCGCTGCCATGGCGGTTGGCGTCGATCAGACGATTCCGGCCATGTTCGTCTCACATGTTCGCCTGGGTGCGCCCGTCCACGGCAGTGGCCGTCTCCGGTCTGGATATCGATCTGTGCGACATCGATGGCCGGATCTGTGTGCAATTGCGCGGTCTGAGTCATGGTGCGCTTGATGTTGGCGACCCGGTTTCCGAGCGCATGGAGGAGGTGGCACCGATCACGTTGACCATTGTCGCGGACACGGCTCCCGTCCAGATCGAGGAATCGAAGCCAAAGCTGAAGCCGAAGCTGACACTGGAGGAGCAGGCAGAGCCGGAGGTCGCCGCCACTGACAGCAGAAGAGTGGCCTTGGCATCACTGGATGACGTGCGTGTGGGCGAACCCACTACCGCCAAATCTCCCCGCATCAAGCTTTCGTTTGATGTCTGAGCAATCTGCCCTGCGGCTGGTGTCGCAGGGCGGGATCTTCGAGCTCGTGGGGGACGAGTGTGTCGTGTGTTCTGAATTTCAGGTGCCCATTTGATGAGATTTCCACTACTGAAAAACCGCAGCAACGTCATCCTGATCGCCGTGTTGCTTTTTTTGAACGCCGTGCCGATTGCCGCCGGTACGGTGCGTTTGCTGGGCCTGCATATCCTGACCCCTGAAAACGCACGGTTCGTGACTTCGCCGGTCGCCACGGTGCTGCATATCGTAGGGTCCAGCATCTTTGGCCTTGTGGGGATCGGGCAGTTCGTCGATACCTTCCGGCGTCGGCGCCCCACCTGGCACCGGCGGGCAGGGTGGGTATTGGCCGTGAGTGGTCTGGTTTCCGCGTTGTCCGGTCTGTGGATGACGTCCTTCTTTCCTCGGGTAGAAGGTGATAGTGATATGCTGGACGCCTTACGCTTTGTGTTCGGTGTCGCTATGGTGTCTTGCCTGATCCTTGGGCTGTACACCGCCGCAAAGAAGCGCGACTTCCTTCGGCACTCAGCGTGGATGATGCGGGGTTATGCGATCGGTATGGGGGCGGGGACTCAGGTCGTCCTGTTCGTTCCTTGGGTTCTGATCGTTGCTCCGCCGAATCCCATCGCACGGGCGATGCTTCTGGGGGCGGGGTGGGTCGTCAATCTGGCGATCGCGGAATGGTGGATTTCCCGCGGTAGAGGCCGGCAGAGGCAGCGTGTCGTGGGGACACGCAAGGGAATTCCAAATTGAGCCGTCATCGGTTCGACACGCCAGACTGTCATTGTCATGGCGACGGATCGCGCACGCAGACGCAATCGTCAGCGCCGGCGCGCATGCGCTGCAAGTGATTAATCTACAAGGAATGTTGTAATGTCCAAGACTCCAACTCCCGAGAAATACCACAAGCTGTACGGGAAGCGCGTAAGTCGCCTTGTGTATCGGGGTGATGATTTCCTCGACTACGTGATCATGTCCGCGATGGTCATGGGCATCGCAGTATTCGTATTCGGCGTGGGGCATCCGCTGACATACGTCGTTCTCGCTCTGTGCGTCTGGATGGTGGCGGCCTTCACGCGGCGTCATGGTGTGAGCTTGCGCATACCGACGCTGCTGAGTCGTCCCCAGGACGTCCTCTACATGTTCGTCTACAAGCTGCAGAACATGCGCTTGGCGTACTTCGTGGCTGCGGCGATGATCGCGATCGAGAACATCGCGATCTGGATGACGCCGAATCTTCCGCACCACACCCAACTGATGCGTCAGGTCGGACTTGGCCTTTTCTACGGACATCTCGCGCTGTTGACGGTCTACCGCACCGTGATTCTGGTCGCGCATCTACGTGCAACCGACCATGTGCGCGCCTTCCTCATGGAAACCTCATGGAAAGCGGCCCTGGCGCGGCAGCCCAATATCGTCATCGAACTCTTCCACGCGTATTTCACTGGGCTGCTGACCCATATTCTGCTGATTGCGCCTTGGTATTTCGCCATTACGCACTTCCAGTATTCGGTGATCTTCCTGCCGGTGACGATTCCGCTCGGCATCTTCATTCACGCCCGCTTCCTGAAGGTCGTCAACCAGTGGTTCTATCGTGATCATTGGGTCGCACACCACTCCGAGTTCGAGTTTCTCTATCTGCATGGTCCACACCACGACGCCATCCCGAGTGGGTTGATCGGCGTTTCAGGTAACGGCGTACTCGAAGGCGTGCTTCGCCACACGATGGGTGGCCCGGCTGTCTTCTACAACCCGGTGGTGGATTTCCTGATCCACAGTGTCGACGTCAAGGTCGACATCGACGGGCATCAATACATTCCGGGCATCTATCCGCACGTGCCCAAGAGCATCCAGCTCATCAACCAGCATTCCTCGCATCATTTCGGGAAGCTCGAACCCTATGGCCTGGGTCTGAAGCTCGACCAGCCGGGACTGCCGGAGGATCTGATCAAACGAGCCAAGATGCTCACGGAAGAACAGCGCAACTCCGCCCACCTTGACGAACAGCTCAACGGTTTCCAATGGGACAACCCGCGCTATCGTCATTACTTGGAGCTTTACGACAAATACCTGACGGTCAAACCTGCAGGAGCTACCGGTGATGTCACGGATTCTGCACAAGGATGATCGTCATACGACGTTGATATAAGGATCTGCAGCAAGAGAGGGATTTGAATGGAAGCGATGGATGCTGTGCGCGTGATCGACCAGGGCGAAGGTGTCTTCGTGCTGCGTTTCAATGATGCCGCAGGCGGCAATCGACTGACACGCGTATTGGCGAAGGCACTCAAGGACGCGCTGGTCACACTTGCATCGATGTCCGGGCTTCGCGTTCTCGTGATCGAGGGCGGTGACGATGTCTTCCTGTGCGGAGATCGCGACGACCTCGACGTTGCGATGGCGGAGGGGCTGTATCGCGCCCTGAATGAATTTCCCTCAACCGTGGTCGCAGCCATGTGCGGCAGCGCGGCCGGTGCCGGATTCCTGTTCGCATCGCTGTGCGATCACATCGTGTGCAATCGCGATGCCGAGTACGGCTACACCCACACCGGGGAAGGGCTTGTTCCCGGTGCTGCGGAATTCAATCTGTTTGCAGCGCGCTTCGGGTTTCCCGAGGCGAAGGATCTGTTGTATCGGTTGCCGATGGCGACCGCGCGTGAGCGGTTCGGCCGTGGTTGGACGTGTCGTATCGAGGCCGCTGAGGCTGTCGTTGATCGCGCCCATCTTCTCGCCCGTGACTTGGCGGCACATGCCGGTAATGCCCTGACGCTGTTGCTGAAACAACGGCGTTCGCGCTTGGCGGTACCCTTGCAGGCATGGCTGCCGGGCCATGCCCTCGACAAGCGCATGGCCAACGATGCGCATGGTGACGAGCTTCCCGAGCACAGCGACTTCTTGGCATTCGAGCGGCCGGTACCCGGTGTTCTGCTTGTACGGATCGATGGGCAGAGCAGGGGCGGCGATGCTTTACAGCTTGTGCAAGCGCTCGAATCGCTGATCGATGCGCTTCACGTTGCGCCGATTGGCGTTCGCGCGCTGGTCCTCACCAGCGTGTATTCCGGAATCCTGCCCGCAGCTAGCGATGATGTCCTGCTGGCTGCGACGCATCGCCTTCACGCGCTGGCGCAGCGGTCGAAACTGCCGATCATCATGGCACTGCCGGCCGAGACCGATTGTCGCGGATGGCTGCTCGGGCAGTGTTTCGATGATGTCGTGCATTCGGAAGAGGGTGTCTTTTCCGTCGCTGATCTGGCGAGCGCCGGTCCGGAATGGATTGCCTTGGCCGCAGCGTCGTTTGCATCCCGACTGGGGCCGATTGCCGCACGCGGGATGGTGCTGGCAACCGACAAGTATTCCGGCAAGTCGCTCAAGGCCCGTTTCAAGACGCTCGATGTGGTTCCGCAGGACCAGGTGGAACCACAAGCGATTGCTTTGGCTGCAGCTTGGGCTGCGTGGCCTGACGGTGTCATTGCCGAACTGCGGAATACGGCGTTTGCGCCGATGTCTGTGAATGCGGATGAATACTCTGTCGAACCAGTCTCGACGTCCTGCGCTGCACCGGGCACGCTGAACATTGCGTCGCCGGTGGTGCAGGCCACGCTGGATGCGGACGGCATCGTTTCCGTCCACATGTCGGATCGGGAAGCGAAGAATCTGTTCACGCCCGAGATCGTCCAAGGTCTGGAGGACGTGTTCGCGCAGGTCGCCACCAACGACGCCTGCAAAGTGGTGGTGCTGACCGGCTACGACCGCTATTTCGCCACGGGGGGCACCCGGGAATCGCTGCAGGCCATCCAATCGGGCAGGGCACAGTTCACCGACGCCCCCGTGTTCGTGTCCGCATTGCGTTGCCCCGTGCCGGTCGTGGCCTGCATGCAGGGCCATGCGGTGGGCGGTGGATTGTCTCTGGGTCTGTTCGCCGATTTCGCCCTGTTCTCGGCGGAAAGCCAGTACCTCAACCCGTATCTCCGCTACGGCTTCACGCCGGGTGGCGGCGCAACCCTGATCGTGCCCGAGATCCTTGGCCCTGATCTCGGCAACGAATCCCTGTGCACCGCGCAGGAGTACGCCGGCAATGAACTCTTGGCTCGCAATCCGGCGTTGGCCGTGTATCCGCGCGCCGAGATCAACGAACAGGCGATGGCGCTCGCGCAGCGCCTGGTGCGTCATCCACGGGCGATGCTCGTGGCACTCAAGGCCTATCTGAACCGATCGATCTTCGATCGGCTCGACGCGGTCTTTCAGCAGGAAGTCGCCATGCATGCGCAGAGTTTCGTGGGGCAGTCGGACGCCCTCGAACGCATCCACGCGCACTTTGGCCCAGACGCCGTCGCCACGCCGGGCGATGCGTCTAATCTCACGAACGAGAACGACACGATGGCAACATCCTCTCTGGGCGCGACCGCTGCTCAACCGCCGACTCGCGACGAAATCATCAGCGAGCTCAGAACCCTGCTTGCGCAGGAACTGCATCTGCAGGAGCACGAGATCGGCGAGAGCGTGGCTTTCGTCGATCTCGGTCTGGATTCGATCACAGGCGTGACCTGGGTTAAGAAGATCAACACCCGCTTCGGTACAGATCTTCATGCCACGCGTGTCTACAGCCATCCGACCTTGGCGGCGATGACCACGCTGGTCGAGGAATCGCTCCCGGCATCCACGACTGCAGCAGCGCAGTCTCCTGTGCCCGCGCCCGCTCGTGTGCCGGACACTGCGCAACCGCCCAAACAGACGGTCGCTCCCGCAGCGCCACGCGTGAAAATCGCCCCGCTGACAGCAGAAGTTCCGGCACAACGTCCGTCTCGCACCGACATCATCGGCGAGCTCAGAACCCTGCTCGCGCAGGAACTGCATCTGCAGGAGCACGAGATCGGCGAGAGCGTGGCCTTCGTCGATCTCGGTCTGGATTCGATCACAGGCGTAACCTGGGTGAAGAAGATCAACACCCGTTTCGGCATCGATCTTCACGCGACCCGCGTCTACAGCCATCCGACGCTGGCGGCGATGGCCACGCTTGTCGAGGAATTGCTGCCGTCGTCCGCAGCCGTTGCCGTGACGGCACCCGCGCGTGCCGCCGAGACACCACAACCGCAGCCGCAACCGCCGAAGCAGACGCCCGCACCGGCTGCCAAGGTGGCATTGGCGGAGATGCCGTCGGACATCAAACGCGACGCGAACACGTCGACTGAATGGGCTCGCCTGTTGCAGGCGCGTGGCCCGTTGACCTCTTTGCGCGAGTCGCCTGCGGTGCACAGTCATGCGCGGCATGCGGACGAGATCGCCATCATCGGCATGGCTGGGCAATTTCCCCAGGCCCGCAATGTGGACGAGTACTGGACCAATCTGGCGGAAGGCCGCTTGTGCGTGGGCGAAGTGCCCCGCGAGCGCTGGGACATGGCGCCGTATTACCAGCCGGGCGATGTCGTGCCAGGCAAAGTCAACGCCAAGTGGATGGGATCGCTCGCCGACCACGATTGTTTCGATCCGATGTTCTTCGACATCTCGCCAAGAGAAGCATTGAGCATGGATCCGCAGCAGCGGCTCTTCCTGCAGACCTGCTGGCATACCGTCGAACACGCCGGATACAACCCGCGTGCATTGTCCGGTAGTCGCTGTGGCGTGTTCGTCGGCTGCGGCTATGGCGACTACCACCTGCTGTCGAGCGAACTGCAGAACAGTGCACTCGGCTTCAGCGGCAACGACACCTCCATCCTCGCGGCACGGGTGTCCTATTTCCTGAATCTGCAGGGCCCCTGTCTGGCGGTCGAGACGGCGTGTTCGTCGTCGTTGGTGGCCATTGCCATGGCCTGCGACAACCTCGTCAACGGCACCTGCGATGCCGCGCTTGCCGGTGGTGTCGGCATCATCGCCACGCCGCATCTGCTGCTGAAAATGGCGCAGTCGGGCATGTTGTCGCCCGACGGCCGTTGTTTCACTTTCGACCAGCGCGCGAATGGTTTCGTGCCCGGCGAAGCGGTCGGCGCCGTGCTGATGAAGCGTGTGGCCGATGCCGAACGGGACGGCGACACGATCCTCGGCGTGATCCGTGGCTGGGGCGTCAATCAGGACGGCAAGACCAACGGCATCACCGCACCCAATCCGGATGCGCAGGCGCGACTGCATCAGGATGTGCATGCCCGCTTCGGCATCGACCCGGCCGGAATCCAGTTGGTCGAGGCGCACGGAACAGGCACGAAGCTCGGCGATCCGATCGAAGTCGAAGCGCTCAAGCGTGCATTTTCGACCGCTGCGAAAACGGCCGATGCCTGCGCGCTCGGATCCGTGAAGAGCAACATCGGCCATTGCTTCACCGCCGCCGGCATTGCGAGTGTCATCAAGGTGGTGCTCTCGTTGCAGCACAGGAAGCTGGTACCCACCATCAACTTCGAGCGTCTCAACGAACATATCGATCTGAAGGGATCGCCGTTCTATGTGAACGACCGTTTGCGCGAATGGTCCGCACCCGCGTCCGGCTCACGCATGGCTGCGGTCAGCGGTTTCGGTTTCGGCGGCACCAACGCCCATCTCGTGATTGGCGAATACGTTGCAAAAACTGCCGCTACGACCGAATCGGATGCACTTCGCCGCTTCGGCAAACTGCCCATCCTGTTGTCGGCCCGTACCGCCGAACAACTCGATGCGCAGGTGCAACAACTGCTGGATCTCGTCGCGTCGCGTGGCACGGGCATCGAGCTGACCGAACTCGCCTACACGCTGCAGATCGGCCGCGAAGCGATGGACGAACGTCTGGGCGTCATGGCCGGCTCGACCGACGAGCTCGTCCAACTGCTGCGTCGCCATATCTCGGGTGACAGCAATACCGGCAAAGTGTTCCGGGCGTCGGTGCGTGAGCACCGCAAGACCATGGGATTCCTGCTCAGCGACGCCGACATGCGCGAGGTGGTGATCGACCGCCTGTTGAAGCAGTCCCAGTTGTCGCGTCTGCTCGAACTGTGGACGCAGGGGCTGGTGGTGGACTGGAATCGCCTCTACGGCGGCGTTCACCCGAAACGGCTTGGTCTGCCCGGCTATCCCTTCGCCAGGCAGCGCTACTGGATCGATGCGGCCAGCACCGACGAACACTCGGCGGGTGCAGCCAAGCTGCATCCGCTCCTGCATCGCAACGTTTCCACGCTTCGCCAGCATGGCTATGCGTCGACGTTCCACGGCACGGAATCCTTCCTGGAGCATCCGGAAGGTGGCGAAGCCGGGACATTGCCCGCCAGCGCCTTCCTTGAAATGGCGCGCGCCGCCGTGCAGCAAGCCTGGGATGGCGAAGCCTGCGTGGGCTGGAATCTGACCGACATTGCCTGGGGCGATGCCTACGTAGCAGGCCCGGCAGCGCCGACGCTCTCGGTCGCGCTGCTTCCCGAGACCGATGACAGCATCGACTTCGAGATCTACAGCGAAGTCGATGGCATCGAGCGCATCCACTGCATGGGCAGGGCAGAGGTCGTGGTCGATACGAACGCGAATCTGGCGGCCGCGCTTGCGGGCCGTCAAATATCGGTCGACTTGCCCGATCTCGGTCTGGCACAAGACGAAGACGTGGTCCTGCACCCGTGGTTGATCGAATCCGTCGTGCGCGCGGTCGTACAGTCGGGTGCCGGCAGCGTCTGGTCCGGGCAGCCGGTGCTACCCGCGTCCATGACTGCCTTGTGGGTGTCCGCGCCTTGCCGTGGATCGTTGACGGCATGGGTCGAGTGGGAGGCGGATACGGAACACCGTCTTTCCGTCGCGTTGTTCGATGCGCAGGGCCAGCTCTGTGCGAAGTGGTCTGGTCTGCAGATGGCGACGACGACCGAGGGCGCGCTCCTTCCGCTTCAGAGCAACCTCGACACAGTATCGGCACCGTCCATCCCGGTGCCTGCACCGGCATTGGCATTGCCTGCTCCGCGACTGTCGCGTGCCGATCTGCTGCGCGGCCTGCGGGACAGTCTGGCGCAGGCGCTTTTCCTGAAGCCGAGCGACATCGCGAACGACAAACCGTTCATCGAGCTGGGTCTGGATTCGATCGTCGGCGTGGAGTGGATCAACGAGATCAACAAGGCCTACGGCATCAAGCTTGCCGCCGCACGACTCTACGACTACCCGTGCCTCGACGAACTGGCGACTCACCTTGAAGGCGAGATCTCCACAGTCGTACCGGCCGCAGCTGTCGCGGCAACAGCGCATGTGACTGCAGCGCCCGTGTCGGCAGCGATGCCGGTCTCTGTGTCACTGCCGGCCCTCGTGACGGCACCTGCTGCTGTTTCCACGCCACGACTGTCACGTGCCGATCTGTTGCGCGGCCTGCGGGAAAGTCTGGCGCAGGCGCTCTATCTGAAGCCGAGCGACATCCAGAACGACAAGCCGTTCATCGAGTTGGGTCTGGATTCGATCGTGGGCGTGGAGTGGATCAGCGAGATCAACAAGGCGTACGGCATCAAGCTCACCGCCGCGCGACTCTACGACTACCCATGTCTCGACGAGTTGGCGTCGCATCTCGAAGGCGAGATCGCCACGCTCGCGCCCGTTCCTGTGCCGACACCCGTGCCGGCAACACAGCCCGTGTCAGTGGCCGTGGCGCCCGTGTCGGTGCAGGTATCTGCGCCCACTGTATCGGTTCCGCGCTTCTCGCGGGCTGATCTGCTGCGCGGCCTTCGGGAAAGTCTGGCGCAGGCGCTTTTCCTGAAGCCGAGCGACATTGCGAACGACAAACCGTTCATCGAGCTGGGTCTGGATTCGATCGTCGGCGTGGAGTGGATCAACGAGATCAACAAGGCCTACGGCATCAAGCTCGCCGCCGCGCGCCTTTACGACTACCCCTGCCTTGATGAGCTGGCGACCCATCTCGAAGGTGAACTCGTCATGGACGCGCCGGTTCCGACGCAGCCCGTTCCTGCGCCAACGCCGGCATCGACTTCTGCCTCGGTACCGCAGCCGAACGTGAAGCCGACGCTTGCGAGAATGGCGGGACGACGTCGCCTGGAGCGACGCTCGGGCGCGAAGCCTGCAACAGCACGCAATACCGCTGCAGAAGGCTCCGGCCGGCAAGGCTCCGGCAGGATTGCCGTGGTCGGCATGTCCGGTCGTTATCCGCAGGCCAACGATCTGACCCAGTTCTGGACCAACCTGTCCGAAGGTCGCAACGCGATCACCGAAGTGCCGCCATCCCGCTGGGATGTCGAAAAGTACTACGACCCCGATCCGCGCAAGGAAGGCAGCATCTATTGCAAATGGATCGGCATGCTCGATGACATCGAGTCGTTCGATCCCTTGTTCTTCCGCATTTCGCCTGCGGAAGCCAAGAACATGGATCCGCAGCACCGCATGTTCCTCGAAGAGAGCTATCACGCGTTCGAACATGCCGGGTACGCCAGGCAATCGCTCAGCAATACCAAATGCGGCGTCTATGTCGGAATCATCGGCAGCGAGTATGCGTCGCTCGTGCCGAACTCGGTCGATATCACCGGCACCAATCCGGCGATCGGCGCGGCTCGCATCGCGTACTTCCTCAATCTGAAAGGACCGGCGATTTCCATCGACACGGCCTGTTCGGCGTCGCTGGTCGCCATCCATCTGGCCTGCAAGGCACTGCTCGCCCACGAAACGGACATGGCCCTTGCCGGCGGCGTCAGCATCTATCTGCATGCCGAAACCTACATGGGCATGTGCAAGGCCGGCATGCTCTCGCCCGATGGCCAGTGCCACACCTTTGACGACGGCGCGAATGGTTTCGTGCCCGGCGAAGGCGTTGGCGCGGTGGTGCTGAAACGACTGGAGGATGCCGAGCGCGACAACGACGTGATCCATGGCGTGATCATCGGTTCGGCGATCAATCAGGACGGCAAGACCAACGGCATCACCGCACCGAGCGTGAAGAGCCAGATCGAGCTCGAGCGCGGTCTCTATGCGCTCAACGACATCGATCCGGAGACGATCACTTACGTTGAAACGCACGGCACCGGCACCAGGCTCGGCGATCCGATCGAACTGGAAGCGCTGTCCACCGTGTTCCGTGAACGGACGCAGAAGAAGCATTACTGCGCCCTCGGTTCGGTGAAGAGCAACATCGGTCATACCTCGGGCGCGGCAGGCGTGGCGAGCGTGCAGAAGGTGCTGCTGTGCATGCGTCACCGCACCTTGGTGCCGAGCTTGAACGTGAAGAAAGAGAACACCCTGTTCGACATGGACGACTCGCCGTTTTATGTCTCGCGCACGACGCAGGCGTGGGAAAGCAGGGATGGCATGCCGCGCCGCGCCGCCGTGAGTTCCTTCGGTTTCAGCGGCACCAATGCGCATCTCGTCATCGAGGAATACGTCGCGCCTGCCGTTGCCGCATCGAACCGGTCTGCCGTTCCGTTGCCCGTGACGCTGTCGGCGCGGACGGCGGACCAGCTCCGGCGTCGTGCGAGGGATCTGCTCGATTTCATCGGATCGAATCGGCACAACGGATCGCTGGATCTCGCGGCGATGGCCTACACCTTGCTGGAAGGCCGCGAAGCGCTCGACGAACGACTGGCGCTGGTCGTGCAGTCGACGGATGCGCTCGAAACCGGATTGAAGGCGTATCTCGACGGCGAGACGGATGCATCGACCTGGTTCGCCGGCAGAGTACAGCGCGACGAAGACGGCCTACCGCGAACAGCGGCAGGCGGAAAGCTGCTGGCCGATTCGGCGAATGTCGTCGCCACGTTGGCCCAGTCTTGGGTGCGGGGCGATGCCTTGACCTGGGCCATGTTGAACGTTAAGACGCCGGTTCACCGCATGGCGTTGCCCACCTACCCGTTCGCCGCAAAGCGTTACTGGGTGGATCCGTCCGTGTCCATGAACACGGTCGTATCCGCGCCTGCGCAGCAGGCTTCGAATCAGCAGGCTTCGAACCAACAGGTCTCGATCCATCACGTACTGACGTCCGAACCGTCTGTGCCGCACGTGTCCACGCCGCAGCAGCGCACCTATCGCGTGGACATGGCGGCGATCGCTGCGTATGCACGTGCGGGGGATGGCCCGGTACCGGCTGCTGCATTCCTGGAAGTCGCGCGCGTGGCACTGGCCGAACACACGGGGCATGCCGGCATCTCGGTGCTGGGTGAGGTGGCCTGGGGGCAGCCTTTGATGCCCACGCTCAACCGTGAAGCCCACATCACGATCTTCCAGCAGCAAGCGCACCAGTTGGCATTCGAGATTCACAGCCTCGTGCGCGGAGCGCAGGGCGTCTCAGGCGAGCAGGTCCATTGCCAGGGCCTTGCGCTTGCCGCAGCGCCGCAGGCGTTGCCACGGGTGGATCTGGCCGCGCTGCGCGGCCGGTTGACGGCCGTGGTGCGATCGGACGACGAAGATCGCATCGAGACGCTGCTTCGCGGCAACCGTGAACTTCTGGTGTGTCTGCGCCAGCAAACGCAGGCCGGCGTGCGGTCATTCGACGGGCGCTCCGATCAGATCGATGCGGCTCTGCGCTCCGCAGCATGGCTCACCAGCCGCGATGCGGTTGCACTGCGGGATTGTGCTTTGCCCGACGCACTCGCATCGCTGCGCGAGATCGCCAACGGCGTGACTCCCGCATGGCGCTGGGCCTGGGTCAGGGTGGTTGCGGGGAATCCCCGCAAACCGGAGGCGATGGTGGTCGATATCGACCTGTGCGATGCCGATGGCGCGGTCGCCCTGCGTCTGGAGGGCGTGACCTACGACCGGCTCACCGCCGCTACGGCAACAGGAGCTGTCGGCCATGTACTGCCGGCCCTTCCCGTCGCGCAGGCATCGCTGCCCGCTCCTGCCACGACAGAACGCCGTCGTATCGCGCTCGCCGAAGTGCAATGAAACGCAGTCCGCACAATCGCCGGCACGGCGCCCGTATGCCAGTAGAGGCATCGGCGCCATCCCGGATTCCGCTCCCGCTGTTTTCGCCAATGCCCCCGGCACGGCTCACCACATGCTGATTCCCTCATGACCGTTCTCCCCCCCACACATCGCAACACGCTTCCCTCTCCAAGCCGCGTCATCCTTGAAGACCAAGGGCAAGGCATCCTGTCGATCCGACTGGTCCGCGATGACAGCGCGGCGGCGGTCGGATCGGATGCGATCACGCTGCTGCAAGATGCCCTGAAGGCTGCTGCGGCACGCGATTCGCTGAAGGTCGTTCTGCTTGCGGGTCTCGACGATGTGTTTTCCGGTGGAGACAGGGCGCTCGGGAATGCGGTGATCGATCGCGGGCTCACCGAAGCACTGGCCGGTTTTGCCTATCCGTTGATCGCCGAAATGTCCGGCGATGGCGTGGGGCCGGCACTGTTGCTGGCGGGATTGTGCGACGTCATGGTGTGCAGTGAATCGGCGCACTACGGTTGGTCGGCGGACAACGCCGGATCGAACTTTCCATCACCTGCGGAATACGACCTGGCCGAGGCACGTTTCGGTGCCGTGCTGGCCGCTGAACTGCTGACCGGCGCCCAAGTCCAGACCGGGCTCGCATTGCGTGACAAAGGCTGGTGCTGCCCGGTGGTTCCCGAGGGGGAGGTGGCGGCTCATGCCCGCGCGCTCGCCGCACAATTGGCGAACAAGTCGCAGGACAGTCTGCGCCTGCTCAAACAACACCTCGCGCGACCGCTTCATGACAGAAGCCGGGCACTGGTCTGCTGCAATCTCGAATCGATGGCGGCCACGCCGGCCACGTTGCCGAAAACGCTCGGCAAGCATGTGGCCCTGCGCGATCAGGATGGCCAGATCCTGGTGCTGACGCTCAGGCGCGGCGGCAAGAAACACGACACGCGGGCGATGGCGCAGGAGTTGCAGGCGACGTTCGAACGCAGCGAAATCCGCTCCGGCTATCGCGCGATCGTCATCGCCAGCGAGTATCCGGGCTTTCTTCCCGAAGCCGATGCATCGGTGGCGGACGACGAACTGCACGAATTGATGCAGGCCTTGCTGACCGCGCCGCTGCCGGTGGTCGCGATGGCCGGTGCCGCGCTGGAAGGCAAAGCCTGGCTTGCCGTGCAGTGCTGCGATGCCGTCGTTTATCAGGACGATGGCCGCTACGACGCCTCCACCTTGTTGTCTTCTTCCGCATCAGCGGGTCGCGCTGCCCTGTTGTTCGCCCTGCGTCTGGGCGGTGAGGCGGCACGCGAGATCCTGATGACGGGTGCGAGCTGGAGTGGGGTGCAATTGCTGGCCCGCTCGCCGGTGCAGGTGTCCGTTCCACGGGCGAAGGCCACGGACGCGGCCCTGCTGCGTGCCCACGGTTGGACGCGCTGGCCTCATGCCGCCGTGCTGTTGTGGAAATCAGCGCGTGCCAAGACCCTCAACGATGCGTTTGCCGCACAGGCGCACGGCATCGATGTGTTGCCCGACGCCGCTGCGCCGAGCACTCAGGATGCTCAGGCGAACAGCCCGCTCGACATCGCGCTTGATTCGACCGTGGTATCCGCCACGCTTCACCCGGGTGGCATCGTCGAAGTGGTCATGCATGACCGGGCTTCGAAGAACATGATGTCTCCGGCGTTGGTCGAGGGCATGGCCGAGGCTTTCGCGTACATCGCGGCGACGCCGGCCTGCAAGGCGGTGGTGCTGACCGGCTACGACACCTATTTCTGCTCCGGCGGCACCAAGGACGCCCTCCGCGCGATCCAGGAAGGCTCGGTCATCTTTACGGATGACCGCACATTCCGTCTGCCGCTGGACTGCACGGTGCCGGTCATCGCCGCGATGCAGGGACATGGCATTGGCGCGGGCCTGTCGCTGGGCCTCTATTGCGATTTCCCGCTGCTCAGCGAGGAGAGTCATTACGTCAGCCCGTACATGGGCTATGGCTTCACGCCGGGCGTCGGTGCCACGCTGATCGTTCCGGAACGCTTCGGCCAGGATCTCGCACGTGAAACGCTGCTGACCGCCTGCGAATACGAGGGCTGCGCGGTACAGGCGCGTGGCGTGCCGCTCGCGGTGCTCGAACGGAAACAAGTGCGCGACGCTGCGATGTCGCTTGCCCGGCGTCTGGCGCGCCAGCCGAAGTCCGGTCTGGCGCTCATGAAGTCGTATCTCAATCAATCGTTGCGCGATCGCCTGGATACGATCTGCGAGCAGGAAGTGGCCATGCATGCCGCCACCTTCGTCGGTCGCGCCGATACCCTGGCCCAGATCGAAGCAGTGTTCGGGCGGGGAGAGGAGGGCAAGGCACGTCCCGTCACTGCACCGGCCGCTGTGGCCACGAGCGAGGTCTCGCTGTACTCGGTCCGGCACACGTTGATGCATATGCTGGCGAAGGAACTGCATCTGGAAGACGACGAGATCGACGTCGAGATGCAGTACACCGATCTCGGACTCGACTCCATCACCGGTGTGACCTGGATCCGCAAGGTCAATGAACATTACGGGCTGTCGCTCGACGCCACCATCGTCTACACCTACCCGACGGTGTCGAAGCTCGCACAACACGTCAAAACGTTGATCGAATCCCGTGATGCGGAGCAGGCCACGCCGGATCTCGCCGAACTGCAGACCGCCAAGCTGCGCGCGTTCGGACAAGGAGACACCGCAGCCCACACGGCAAGCAAGGCACCCGTCATCGTTCTGGCCGAAGTGGACACGACCACGTCGCCGGCTGTTGCCGCGAGCGGCAAGGTGTCGCTGTCCTCGCTCTCCGAGCCAGTGCTTTCTCCGTCACCGGTTTCAACGCCCACGATTTCTCAGCAGGTCGTCTCTCAGCAGACCGTCTCCCTGTCCTCTATTGCTCCGCCATCGGGCGCGCAACCCACGATCTCCCCGACGACGCACGCTCAAGTCGCAATCTCGCTGTCTTCGATCCGCAGCACCCTCACGCATCTGCTGGCCAGAGAATTGCATCTGGAGGATGACGAGACCGATCCGGAGATGCAGTACACCGATCTCGGACTCGACTCCATCACCGGCGTGACCTGGATCCGCAAAGTCAACGAGCACTATGGGCTATCGCTCGACGCGACCATCGTCTATACCTATCCGACGGTTTCGAAGCTCGCACAACACGTCAAGACGTTGGTGGAGTCCCGCGACGCCGAACAGGCCACGCCGGATCTGGCGGAACTGCAGACGCGGAAGCTGCGTGCGTTCGGAAGCGGTGAGACGGCCGGCCATGTGGCCGGCAAGGCGCCCGTCATCGTTCTGGCGGAAATGGACACGGCCGCGTCGTCGGCAAGCACAGCAAACAGTCAAGAATCCCAGACACCGGTCCCGGTGTCCTCAGCTTCGCTGTCTTCGATCCAGGAGACCCTTGCACGTCTTCTGGCCAGAGAACTGCATCTGGAGATCAGCGAAGTCGATCCGGAGACCCAATACACCGACCTCGGGCTCGACTCGATCACCGGTGTGACCTGGATGCGCAAGGTCAACGAACACTACGGGCTGTCGCTCGATGCCACCATCGTCTACACCTATCCGACGCTGTCGAAGCTCGCGCAGCATGTGAAGACGCTGGTCGATACCCGCGACCTCGAACATGCCACGCCTGATCTGGCGGAATTGCAGACCCGCAAGCTGCGTTCGTTCCGGGATGAAGACGTCGCTGTCCAAGGCAACAGAATCGTTCTGGCCGAAACCGGCGGCATGCCCGTCGTTGCGGTGCCGACACCGACGCCTGAGCCAGCGCGGACCATGCTGGTCTCACTGTCGCAGACCACCGACATGGCCGTCCGGGAGACGTCCGCCGCAGCCGACGCTCCTTTCCGGCAGCTGATGTCGTGGCGGCAGGGCCCCACCGCCCAGTCCGGAACGGAGATGATCCGGACAGCGGCACCATCGGTGCCGGAAGACATCGCCGTGATCGGCATGGCCGGTCAGTTCCCCATGGCCCGCGATCTCGAAACCTTCTGGCAGAACCTGCAGTCCGGCCTCAATTGCATCCAGGAAGTCTTGCCCGAGCGTTGGGACGTGTACGCCCACTACCAGCCCGGACAACCGGCCGAAGGCAAGACCAATTCCAAGTGGCTGGGCCAGTTGGAAGACTACGATCGCTTCGATCCGTTGTTCTTCAACATCTCGCCTGCCGAAGCGCGCGCGATGGATCCACAGCAGCGCATGTTCCTCGAAGCGTGCTGGCACAGCATCGAGCACGCCGGCTATGACCCGAAGACGCTGGCGGGGAGCCGTTGTGGTGTTTTCGTCGGTGCCGCAGGGAACGACTACAGCCAGCTTTCGCGCAAGATCGCGCAGAGCGCGTACGGCTTCACCGGGAATGCCTGTTCGATTCTTGCCGGGCGCATTGCCTATTTCCTGGATCTCCAGGGCCCCTGCATCACGCTGGACACGGCGTGTTCGGCATCGCTGGTGGCCATCGCGACGGCCTGTGACAGCCTGAGTGCCGGCAACAGCGATATCGCCTTGGCCGGCGGAGTGTATGTCGGTGCGGGTCCGTCGTTGCACATCATGACCGCGCAGTCGGGAATGCTCTCGCAGGATGGCCGCTGTCATACCTTCGATCACCGCGCCAATGGCTTCGTGCCCGGCGAAGCGGTGGGGGTGGTGATGCTCAAGCGGCTCTCCGACGCAGAACGCGACGGCGACATCATCCATGCGGTAGTGCGTGGTTGGGGTGTGAACCAGGATGGCCGCACCAACGGAATCACGGCCCCCAACCCGGCATCGCAAACCCGCCTGATGCAGGACGTGTATCGCCGTCATCGCATCGATCCCGCCGAGATCCAGTTGATCGAGGCGCACGGCACAGGGACGCCGCTCGGTGATCCCATCGAGATTCGCGGTTTGATCGATGCCTTCGGAAAAACGACGTCGACCACGCCGTACTGTGCACTCGGTTCGGTGAAAGACAGCATCGGCCATTGCCTGACCGCTGCCGGCGTCTCCGCTTTCATCAAGGCGGTCCTTGCCCTGGAACACCGGCAACTGCCCCCGATGAGCCATTTCGAACGTCTGAACGAGCACATCCGACTGGAGGGCAGCCCGTTCTACGTGAACACCTCGCTTCAGGACTGGGTGCCGCGCGATGGTGCGAGGCGCCACGTCGCGGTCAGTGCCTTCGGCTACAGCGGAACGAACGCACACATCGTGCTCGGCGAATACACCGGGCAGCCGCGCAAGTCTGCGGTGCAGCTGCCGCCAGCCTTCATCGTGCCGCTTTCGGCCAAGGCTCCGGCGCAGCTCATGGAGGTTGCGCGTGCCCTGCTGATGTTCATCCAGCGCGATGGCGATGTGGCGCTTTCGGAGCTGGCCTACACACTGCAGGTCGGTCGCACGCCGATGGAAGAACGGCTGGGTTTCGTGGTCGTCTCGATGGCACAGCTCGCCGAGCGACTGCAGGCCTATCTGGCGGGTCAACGCGACCTGCCGGACTTCAGTGCCGGACAAGTGCAGAAGAACCGCGAGAGCCTGAGCCTGATCGACCAGGACGAGGAGTTCAAGGACGCGCTGCTCGAACGCTGGATGGAACAGAAGAAGTACCCGCAGTTGCTGAAACTGTGGGCCAAGGGCATGACGCTGGACTGGAACCGCCTGTACGGCACGGAAAAGCCGCGACGCATCACGCTGCCGACCTATCCGTTTGCCCGCGAGCGCTACTGGATCGACGAGCCCGATGCAGTGCAGGGCACCGTGTCGGTGGCAACGTCATTGGCCGCAACGCCAGCGACCGCCGCGCCCGTCAGAGAGGAAGCGCCCGTTCGCCTGTTGTTCGAGGAACGTTGGGTGATCGATGACGGTGGAGCCCATGCGGCGCGCCACATCGAGGACCACCCGCGTGACGTCATCCTGATCGCGTCCGCCGATACCGGTTGGACCTTGCCCGGTGCATCGCGCATCGATGCTGTTTCCGGTCTGGTGGCGGCCGTCGATCGAGCTTATGCCCTGTCCGGGCGGCCGGTGTCGGTGGTCTGCGCCACGGCACGGGGCCGCCAGCGCGACGGCATTCACGTGTTGTTCGACCTGTTCAAACAGGTCAAGGCATGTGCCGACCGGGTCAGCGATGTGCTGCTGGTGGGTCTCTATGACCCGACTTACCGCGACGGCATCTGGGACACCTCCTGGATCGGTTTCGAGCGCTCGCTGCGGGTGGTGATGCCGGACCTGAAAGTGTCGCTGCTCTACACCGATGACCGCACCAATACCGGACCTCACGTGCTTGAGGCACTGCAGACGGGTGGAATCGTCGCGTACCGGGAAGACAAGCGGTATGTGCTGTCGCTGGACAGCGTGACATCCACGGCACGCACGCAGCCGCCTCGGTTCAAACAGCACGGGCATTACCTCATTACCGGTGGCTGCGGCGCCCTCGGCGGCCTGTTCGCGCGCTTCCTTGCGGAGACCTGCCAGGCCCATCTGGTCCTGATGGGCCGTCGCCCGCATTCGGACGACATCGAACAGCAGTTGGTGGCCTTGCGCAGTGCGGGTGCCCGGTCTGTTGAGTACGTCAGTCTCGACATCACCGACGCGTCCGCAGTCGCTGCCTGGGCGCGCACGCTGCCCGGCACATTGACGGGCGTGATCCACGCTGCCGGCATTTCTCAGGCGCGTCCATTCCATGAAAAGACCGAGGCCGACATTGATGCGATCCTCGGACCGAAGACGACCGGATCGCTGATTCTGGACGACGCCCTGCGCGATCAGCCGCTGGACCTCGTCTGCTATTTCTCGTCGTCGTCTGCAATTCTCGGCGACGCTGGCGCCTGCGACTACGCCATCGCCAACCGGTTCCTGATGGACTACGGCCGCTATCGCACGCACGCCGGTCTGCCGGGAAAAACGGTCGTGATCAACTGGCCGCTGTGGGAAAAGACCGCAACCGGTCAGGCAGGCATGGGGCCGGAAAGCGCCGCACAGACGGCTTTCTATCTGAAGAGCAGCGGGCAGTCGGCGTTGTCGGGCCGTGATGGTCTGAGCATCTGGCAGGGATTGTTGGCCGAAGATCGCACCCAGACGCTCGTCATGTACGGACAGCCGGCGAGAATCACGTCTTTTCTTGGTCGCCTGTACGGCGTGCCGGAAACGATGCCGGCACCTGTGCCAGCGATTCCGGCGGTTGTGTCGTCGTCGTCCGGCGATTGGCGCGCCCGGCTGCGCGATGACGTGCGGCATGTGGTCGCCCAGACCATGGAATTGCCATTGGAGCGTCTTAACGACGAAACAAATCTCGTCGACTATGGCTTCGATTCGATCAGCCTGACCACGTTGGCAAAGAATCTTGAATCGCAGTTGTCGATCGAAGTCACGCCCGCCCTGTTCTTCAATCGATCGAACGTGCAAGGCCTGATCGAACACTTCGCGTCGGAGCATGCGTTGCATTTCGAACAGCAGTACAGCCCGGGTCCGGTGTCGTCGAGCCCGACCACGGTCGCGTCCACGATGGACACGGGCGCTGCTGCGCACGTGGTCGCGCCGGCAGTGACGCCTTCCGCACGCGTGTCGGAGATGCCGGTCACGCAGCGCTTGCCTGTTGCACACGGTCAGAGCGAGGGTGTCTCTCCCGTCGCCATCGTCGGCATGTCAGGGCGTTTCCCCAAGGCCACCGATGTGGGCGAGCTGTGGGATCTGCTGGCGGCGGGACGTGACGGCATCGACGATGTGCCGCCGTCGCGCTGGAACTGGCGCGACTATTTCACCGCCGAAGGGCATCGCGACAACATCATCAATGCCAAGCGCGGCGGTTTTGTTGAGGGCATGGACACCTTCGATCCGTTGTTCTTCGAGGTGTCACCTGTCGAAGCCGAGGAAATGGATCCTTCCGAGCGCTTGCTGCTGATGGAAGCGTATCGAGCCATTGAAGATGCGGGCATCGCGCCGGCATCGCTGCGTGGTCGCAGCGTCGGTGTGTTCGTCGGCATGGAGGAAAGCCAGTACAGCCTCGTGACCGACTCGCCCGGCGTCACCACGCTGGGTGCGGCCATGATCTCGTCGCGTCTGTCGTATTTCCTCGATCTGCGTGGGCAGGCACTCGCCACGAACACGGCATGTTCTTCCGGCCTGGTTGCCCTGCATCAAGCCGTGGGCAGCATCCAACAGGGTGAGTGCGAGGCGGCTCTGGTCGCCAGCGTCGCACTGAGTCTGTCGCCCAAGCCATGGGTGAAGATGAGCGAAGCCGGGATGATCTCCCCTGACGGCCTGTGTCGCAGCTTCTCGAAGCATGCCGATGGCATCAGCATCGGCGAGGCGGCTGTGGCGGTCGTGCTGATGCCCCTGCAGTCAGCGCTCGAACAGGGCCTGCCGGTGTATGGCGTGATCCGTGGCAGCGGCATCAATTTCGACGGCAAGACCAATGGCGTCACCGCGCCGAACGGCGCTGCACAGGAACAGTTGATCGAGACGGTGTACACCCGTCATGGCATCGACGTGCGCGATGTATCCCACGTGGTGGCGCACGGCACGGGAACGCGTCTGGGCGACCCCGTCGAACTCAATGCTCTGCACAACGCGTTCAAGACACTGACGAAGCGTCACAGCCAAGAGGACGGTGTGTCGCCGTTGCCTTGTGCCGTCACCAGCGTCAAGAGCAACCTCGGCCATACCATGGCCGCATCCGGCCTGGTCAGCCTCGTCGCACTCCTGCAGGGCATCGCGCATCGTCAGATTCCGGCGACGCTGAATTGCGAGGAAGACAACGACTACATCACCTGGCGCGACAGTCGTCTCTACATCAACAAGACCACCCGCGCCTGGGAGACCCCGAACGATCGACTCCGGGTCGGTGCCGTCAGCGCCTTCGGGCGCAGCGGTACGAATGCGCATGTCGTGGTGGGCGAGTTCCGAGATGATCGCGCGCTCGCACCTTCACCGTCTGCTGGCAAGTTCATCGTGCCGTTGTCCGCACGCACGACCGAGCAACTGCGCCAGCGCGTCGAGGATCTGCTCGCATTCCTCAAGCGGACGGACGAGGTCGATCTGGCCGCCGTCGCGCAAACGCTTCAGCAGGGCCGTGATGCCTTGACGCAGCGTCTGGCCGTGGTGACGTCGTCGACCAGTCAGCTGCGCCGCGAGCTGGAGGATTGGCTGGCTGGCAAACCGTCCGAGCAGGTGTCGACCGGCAAGGCCGGCTGGCGTCATGCGGTCGGTCCGGCGGAGACGCAGACGAATCCGTCGCCATCGACGGGAGACGACGCGCTTTCCACGGCCGCGAAAGCATGGGTGCAGGGCAATCCGGTCGACTGGACGGCGTTGCGCGATCCAGCGGATGCATCGCATCCGCGCCTGCATCTGCCGACCTATCCGTTCGCGCAGGACCGCTACTGGATCGATGAGAAGCCACCGCAGGTCGCATCGGTCAAGAAGTCGCCCGGTGTTCGGCCGAAGTCCATTTCGATCGAGGACATCCTCGATCAGGTGGATGCCGGAACGCTGGCCGGTGGCGCAGCGGCGGCTGCCCTGAAAACGCTGGCAGGTGAGACCCGATAAGGGTGCTCACCTGCATTCATCGCGCACGGCGCGGATTTGCACAGAGAAGTTCATGATCGATTTTGTCGAGTACGTCGTTGGAGAATTGTCGAGCAAGCGTCTGGCCAAGGCCGATGCGCTCGATCTGATCCGGCAGTTGCAGACCAGCGTCTCCGGCGCAGCGTCGGAAGTTGCCATCGATTCTCTTCTGCACCGGAACACGTCCGAGTTCGCCCAGCAGAGCTACGAAGCGGTCTTCAGCGGCGAAGAGCCGTTCCTGCGCGATCACGTCGTGAAAGGACATCGGATCCTGCCGGGTGTCGCTTATCTGGAAATGGTCCGTCAGGCAGTGCTGGCCGCGTTGCCGGAAGCCGCCGATGCGGTGCTGGAAATTCGCAATGTGGTCTGGGCGCAGCCGATCATCGTCGATGAGCGCAAAGCGATCACCGTTGCGCTGATTCCCGCCGAATCCCACGACCGCGACGGCGCCATCGACTACGAAATCTACAGCGTGGTTCCGGACGGCAGCGGAGCGACGAACGAACAGATCCATTCCCAGGGTCAGGTGTTGCTGACACCGAACACCGAATCGGCGCCCCGGCATGATTTCGCGACGTTGCGTGGGCGGATGACGCGCGGTCGCATCGATGCGGAGCAGCTCTATACCGTATTCGACGGAATGGGCATGGAATACGGCCCCGCACAGCGGGCCGTGCGTCGATTGCATCAGGGTGTGGACGAGGTGCTCGCGCATCTGGTCCTGCCGGACATCTGGGCCGAGACGGACGCTGCGTATGTCCTGCACCCGAGCATCATGGATGCTGCACTGCAGTCTGCACTCGGGTTTATCGATGACATCGATACCGGTTCACCGCAACCGCTGTTGCCGTTCGCGCTGGACAACCTGCGGATTTTTTCGGGCTGCACGGACGAGATGGTCGCCTGGCTGCGGCTGTCGCCGGATCAGGCAGCAAGCCGGCGAGTGACACGCATCGATATTGACCTGTGCGATGCCGAGGGCCGGGTCTGCGTGCAATGGCGTGGTTTCAGTTCGCGGGAACTGGGCGCTGCATCGGCAGCATCTGCGGAATCCGCAGGGCAGGGCGTCATTTACGCCGCACCGGAATGGCAAGACCGGACCGCGAATGCCACGGACGAGGCTTTGCCCAGGCAGACGGTCGAGCACAACGTGCTGCTGTGCGGTGGGCTCGGGGAGCTGACGGGAGCACTCGACGGTGTTCACGTTCACACGGTCTCCGACGATGTATCGCTGGATCTGGCGACACGCTACGGCGATACCGCACTCGCCTGTTTCTCCTGGTTGCGGCAGCGTTTCGAGACGCGCCTGACCGATCCCGTGCTGTTGCAACTCGCGGTGCCGGACGATGCATTCGGACAGCTGTTGCTTGGTCTGGCCGGCATGCTCCGCAGTGCAGCGCTCGAGAACCCGCTGCTGACGGTGCAGATCGTGATGGTGGTGCCCGATGCCGCCGCCGACGATGTGCTCGCGTGCTTGCAGAGCGCATGGACTGTTCCGCGCGATACCGTGCAGCGATTCGGTTGCGACGGTTCGCATCAGGCCCTGGTGTGGCACGAACTCGATGCGACACGCAGTGATGCGTCCGCCGTCGACGCGCTTGTCGATCAGGCGCCACTGGCGTTCCGCGATGCAGGCGTCTATCTGATCACCGGTGGGCTCGGCGGTCTGGGCTCGCTGTTCGCACGCGACATCGTCGCGCGCTGCGCCGACGCGAAAGTCGTTCTCACCGGACGCTCCGCTCCCGATGAGGCCATCCAACGCCGGTTGGAATCGCTCGCGCTTCCTGACGGTTCGATCGAATATCGCCAACTCGATCTCGCGGACTTAGATGCCGTGCGCGCGTGCATTGCCGACATCGTCGACGCGCATGGCCGGATCAACGGCATCCTGCATTGCGCTGGATGTCTGCAAGACGCTTTCATCCTGAAGAAGACCGCCGAAGCATTCCGCGAAGTCCTCGAGCCCAAGGTCGCCGGCACCCGTCATCTCGACGAAGCCAGTCGCGGGCTCGAACTGGATTTCTTCGCGCTGTTCTCGGGTGGCGCATCGGTGACCGGCAACGTCGGGCAGACCGATTACGCTGCTGCCAATGGCTTCATGGATCGCTACGCGGCCCATCGCAATGCGCTTGTGGGTACAGGCGAACGGCATGGCGTCACGCGCGCCATCAACTGGCCGCTGTGGCAGGAAGGTGGCATGGGCGTCGCGGCGGAAACGCTGGAACACGTCCGCCAGGTCACCGGCATCCTTCCGATGTCGACCGTGTCCGGGCTGCAGGCATTCCAGCGCATCCTGGCGCTGCCGCACGACCAGATCCAGGTCGTGGAAGGCGAGGTCGCGAAACTCCGCCGCGTGTTGTTCGCGACCGCGCCATCTCCGGGCGTTGCCGTGTCTGCGGTAGCGACATCTTCCTCGGCAGATGCGCCGGGTGAAGACGCGTTGCGGGAATCAGCGCGTGCTTTCATCAGCCAGAAACTCTCGGGCCTGTTGAAGTTGCCGGCCGATCAGATCGAGACGGATGCGCCGTTCGAGAAGTACGGCATCAACTCGATCATGATGATGAACCTGACCAACGTCCTCGAAGAGACGTTCGGTTCATTGCCGAAGACGCTGTTCTTCGAATACCAGACGCTGAATGAGCTGACGGAATATTTCCTGATCTCGCACGCCGACGCGCTGGCGCGATTGCTTGATCGCCCGGATCCGGCCAAAGCGCTGCCCAAACAGCCGGTCGCTGCCGTGCAGCAAACCAGCGTTACAGTCGCGGATCTCGTGCCCGTGGCGGCGCCTGTGGTGTCCCGCGCGGCGCGTCGACGCCAGCGTTTCGCAGGCAACGC
>JBGSID010000049.1:0-6615 GCA_041751895.1 Lysobacteraceae bacterium
GGCTGCAGGCGCTGGCCGGCACGCTGAAGTCGAAGGTCGATGTGATCGTGCTCGCCGCCGATCTCGCCGACCCCATGGCGCCGGCGGCGCTGCAGGCCGAGATCGAACGCCGTGGGTTGCACGTGGCGCATCTGGTCAACAACGCCGGCTACGGCGTGCCCGGGCGCTATCTCTCCGCCGACTGGAAGACGCATGCGGATTTCGTGCAGGTGATGATCGTCGCCGTGTCCGAACTGACCCATCGCTTCCTGCCTGCAATGGAAGCCGCCGGTTACGGCCGGATCATCAATGTCGCCTCGCTCGCCGGCCTCGTGCCGCCGTCTGCCGGGCATACGCTGTACGGTGCAGCGAAAAGTTTCCTGATCCGCTTCTCCGAATGTCTTGCGTTGGAAACCGGGGATAAAGGCGTACATGTGACCGCACTTTGCCCGGGCTTCACCTACACCGAATTCCACGATGTCAACGGCATGCGCGAACGGGTATCGAAGCTGCCGAAGCTGCTCTGGCTGGATGCCGATACCGTGGCACGACTGGGTCTGGATGCAGCCGAGCGCGGCCAGACCCGCTGCGTCACAGGCTTCGCCAATCGCGTGATCGCCGGGATCTCGAAATTTCTGCCAGACGGGCTGGCGCGCGGGCTGGTGGCGAGCAAGAGCAAGGAATTCCGCGACAGCGAATGATCGGCACCGTCAGCCGCCGCAGGGCGGATCGGCTACAGTATTGATCATGAATTTCAGACCCCCTACGCCTCAGCCGCGGCTCCCCGTCCTGCCTTATCGCAAACCCACCGAAGGGCGGGACTATTGGGTTTTCGATGATGTTCTTCCGAATGCGGAAGAAGTCCGCAATCGCTGTCTGTCGCGAACGGACTGGATCGAAGGTTACCCGTTCAAACCCGAAAGCTGGCCCGGGATGCGAGTCATTCCTGGCCTGCAACCGGAGGAACTTGCGCACATTGAAGCCCTGGTGATGAAAGCCACCGGATCCAAACGCCTGTGGGTCGGCGACACCGGCGATGCGAATGCGCATTTGAACCACAATTGCATCCAGGTCGTCGGCATCGACGAATGCATGCCGCGGCCACATACCGACTCGCGCAAGCTCTGCAAATACGCGGCGGTGCTGTATCTGAATCCGAACGTTCCCGACCATTGCGGCACCAGTTTCTACCGGCAACGAATGCCCTCGGGGCAACGCGGCGGCAACATGGCGCCGCCGCCGCATGCGAATCTGGTAGAAGCCCTCGGCACGCGCTTCGTGCCCCCGGATTCATTTGCCGAGGATCTCACCATTCCCCATCGCTTCAACCGGTTGCTGCTGTACCAGGCGAACCTGATCCACAGCGCCACCGGCTATTGGGGCAAGACGCTCGAAGAAAAACGGATGGCGTCGGTGTTTTTCTGGATGGCGTGAAGCAATACGGAAACTGCGGGCTCGGCCTGCAATCATCGTCCCCGCAGATGCAGGGATGATGCGCCCTTTCGAGCCTGGCTCGAACTCGCTTCAGATCAGCGAGTCCCGATCGATTGACTAGATCAGCTTGATCTCACGCAGACGCTCTTCGAGATAACCCTGCGCGGTAATCGGCTCCGGGTAACGACTCGGATTTTCAGCGCTCACGCAACCGGCCAGCACGTCGATCAGGAAATCCGGATTCGGGTGCAGGAAGAACGGCGTCGAGTAACGCGGTTTGCGCGCCTGTTCACCCGGCGGATTGACCACGCGATGCGTCGTCGACGGATACACGTGATTGGTCAGGCGCTGCAGCATGTCGCCGATATTCACGACGATGGTGTCGGCGTCCGATGTGAACGGCACCCACTCACCCTGCTTCGGCTTCACTTCCAGACCCGCAGCGCTCGCGCCCACCAGTAGCGTGATGAGATTGATGTCCTCATGCGCGCCAGCACGCACGTTCGGGATGTCGTCTGCAGTAATCGGCGGGTAATGGATCGGACGCAGGATCGAATTGCCGTGGTCGGTCTTGTCGGCGAAATAATTTTCGGGCAGATCGATATGCAACGCGAGCGCCGAGAGCACGCTCGAACCCAATGCATCCAGCGCCTGATACAAGGCATAGCCGCGCTCGCGGAAGCCGGGGACTTCCGCCGGCCAGAGATTCGGCGGCATCACATTGCGATACGGGGAATCGTCTGGAATCTCGCGACCGACATGCCAGAACTCCTTCAGATCGAAGTGTTTGGAGTCCTTCGCGGTCTCCACGCCGAACGGGGTATAGCCACGAGCACCGCCAGCACCAGCGACGTGATACTGCTTTTTGGCGTCTTCCGGCAGCGCAAAGAAGCGCACGAAGACATCGTAGGCATCGTCGATCAATGACTGCGGAATGCCGTGGCCTCGAATGCCGGCGAATCCCCACTGACGATACGCCGCGCCAAGCTCGGCGACGAAAGCGTCGCGGTCATTGCTGTCGACCGGATCGATGAAACGGCGGATATCGAGGGTCGGAATATTCGGGGTGGAAGCTTGGCTCATATCGTTCGATCGTCCTGAAGTTCGTCGTAGAAATGGCCGCCACACGAAGGGCGGCGCCGCTCCGGATTATGCCCGGGGCAAATATCGGTAAGCCTTGATTGCGGTCAAAGTGCGGCGCGGACCGCCTCGGCCAGACGATCAAGCGTACCCTGCATCAGGGCCGCGTCATCCGCTTCGACCGTGACCCGGACCACCGGCTCGGTGCCCGAAGGCCGCAGGAACGCACGTCCCCTGCCCTCGACCGCAGACTGGGCTGTCGCCAATGCCGCCTTCACCGTCTCCGCCTCGGCAGGTTTGGCGCCATTGGCGATTGTCACGTTCACGGTCTTCTGCGGCACTTTGACCAGCCCCGCCAAGATCTCTTGCAGGCTCAACCCGCGCCGGCGCAGCACTTCCAGCACCTGCAGCGCGCTGATGATGCCGTCGCCGGAGCTGACCCGATCCAGACACAACAAATGCCCGGAGGTTTCGCCGCCAAGCACAGCGGCATGTTCCAGCAGGGCCTGATGGACATAGCGGTCACCGACCCTGGTCCGCAGGAATTCGATCCCGTGCGCGGCGAAAGCACGCTCCAGACCGTAGTTCGTCATCAGCGTGCCGACGACCGGGCCACGCAGTCGACCGCTGGCCTGCCAATCGGTGGCCAGCACGTAGAGCAGATCGTCGCCATCACACACCTTGCCGTCGCTGTCGACGAACAGCAGTCGGTCGCCATCACCATCGAACGCGATGCCGAGGTCAGCGCCGGTTTCGCGCACGCGGGCCACCAGGGCCTCCGGATGCGTGGAGCCGACCCCGTCGTTGATATTCACGCCATTCGGCTCGACGCCGATGGTATCGACCTGGGCACCAAGCTCGCGCAGCACCAGTGGGCCGATCTGATAGGTCGCACCATGCGCGCAGTCGACCACGATCTTCATGCCACCCAGCTCGAAGCGGCGCGGCACCGAGCTCTTGCAGGCTTCGACGTAGCGGCCGATGGCATCACGGGTACGGACGGCCTTGCCGAGCTGATCGGAGGAGACCGTGCTGAATGGTTTTTCGAGCGCCGCCTCGATGGCGAGCTCGGTCGCATCGTCCAGTTTCTCGCCCTCGGCCGAAAAAAACTTGATGCCGTTGTCGTAGTGCGGGTTGTGCGAAGCGCTGATCACGATACCGCCATCGGCACCGAGCGAGCGGGTCAGGTGCGACACCGCCGGCGTAGGCATCGGCCCCATCAGCTGTACATCGACGCCCGCCGCGACCAGACCGGCCTCGAGCGCCGCTTCGAACATGTAGTTGGAAATGCGGGTGTCCTTGCCGATGACCACCAATGGCTTGCGCCATTCACCGCCGCCCTTTTGATCGACATGACTGACCGCTGCGCGCAGCGCATGGCCGTAGGCATTGCCCAGACGCAGTACGAAGTCCGCCGAGATCACACCCTCACCCACTCTGCCGCGGATGCCGTCGGTGCCGAAGAATTTTCTGCTCATGTGTACAACCTGGGGTAGAGAGTCGGGAATGGAACAAGGCAGGGCCGCACGACGCTGTCATCCTGAACTGCAGGCACAGGCCTGCTTTTCATGGACGGCAAAAGCATCTTCTGCAGGGCCCCGCGCCTGCGACCGGAAAGGCCACCGTGATGGATCAACGGTGCCCAGGTACTCCATTCCAGAATCAACCCGCCGAACCCTCGGCCACCGGTTCGTCTTCCGGCTCCGGCTGGCGCATCATCATTGCCACAAGATGCGAGATGCGTTCTCGCATCTCCCGGCGGTCGCAGATCTGATCGATGGCGCCATGGGCGAGCAGGAACTCGGGGCGCTGGAAGCCTTCGGGCAAGGTCTCGCGCACGGTCTGCTCGATCACGCGCGGGCCGGCGAAGCCGATCAGCGCACCGGGCTCGGCCAGATTGATGTCGCCCAGCATCGCGAACGAAGCGGATACGCCACCAGTCGTCGGATGGGTCATGACCGAGATGTATGGCAGGCCAGCAGCCCGCAGGCGGCCCAGCGCAGCGGAAGTCTTGGCCATCTGCATGAGCGAGAACAGGCTTTCCTGCATGCGCGCACCACCGCTGGCAGAGAAACAGACGAAGGGCGCACCGATGTCGCGGGCACGCTCGGCGCCAAGAGCGAAACGCTCGCCGACGACCGAACCCATCGAACCGCCCATGAAGGCGAAGTCAAAGGCTGCGGCCACGATAGGTCGGCTGCGCAGTGTGCCTTCCATCGCGATCAAGGCATCGCGCTCGCCGGTCGCTTTTTGCGTCGACTTGATGCGATCGGAATATTTTTTCTGATCCTTGAACTTCAGGACGTCCGTCGGACCGATGCCTGCAGCGATTTCGACGCTGCTGCCTTCATCGAGAAAAGCCTGCAAGCGGATCCGCGCACGGATCGGCATATGGACATCGCACTTGGGACAGACTTCGAGGTTGTCCTCCAGTTCCTGTCGATAGAGGACTGCACCGCATCCATCGCACTTCTCCCACAATCCCTCAGGGACATTGCGTTTCCGGGAGACACCGCTTTCCGTGCGGATACTTGCGGGCATCAGTTTCTTGAGCCAGGACATGTTTTTCTTCGTTCCTTCTGGAGTAGCCGGGATGGCGCCAGCGGACCAGTCTAAATCAAGACCCGGCAGATGATCTGTACGCCAGCGAATGGCAGGACAGGCCAACCGGCACCTCAGCCGGCGTCGAGAGCGGCTCGCAGCGGTGCCAGGAACGCCCGGGCACGGGCGACAGCGTCGTTCAGGTTCGACGCCTCCGCAAGCGCGGACACCAATGCACTGCCGACCACCACGCCCTCAGCTGATCGGGCCATGGCCGCCGCGCTTGCCGCGTCCTTGATCCCGAAACCGGCCACCACAGGCACACCGGCCCGGGCGCGGATGGTGGCGAGATGCCCGCTGGCATCGCCGGTGTCGAGGCGGTCGGCACCGGTCACCCCGGCATAGCTGACGTAGTAGAGATAGCCCTCGGCATCGGCGCAGAGGCGGTCCAAACGCTTGTCCGGGGTCGTCGGTGACGCCAGCAGGATCAGCGACAGGTCATGGGCCTTCAGGGCGACGCGCAGGTCGTCGGCCTCTTCCGGCGGCAGATCGACCACCAGCAGACCATCGACACCGGCTGCGGCAGCTTCCTCGGCGAATCGCGCATAACCACGAATCTCGACCGGGTTGAGATAGCCCATCAACACCACCGGCGTCGCGGCATCGACGGTGCGGAATTCACGAACCGCCTCGAACACGAAGCTCAGCCCGGCGCCGCGCGCCAGTGCACGCTCGGAACTGCGCTGGATCGTCGGACCGTCGGCCATCGGGTCGGAGAACGGCACGCCAAGTTCGATCACGTCGGCGCCTGCCTCCACCAGCGCATGCATCACCGGCACCGTGGCCTCACGCGACGGGTCGCCCGCAGTCATGAACGGCACCAGTGCCTTGCGGCCGGTCGATTTGAGATGGGCGAAACGGGTGTCGATGCGGTTCATTGGGTCATTCGATTGGCTGCGCCATGGCGCAGGGCCAGATGCTGTGGGAGCGGCGGCTTTCAACAACCGGATGGTTGGTCAAGCCGCGACGGAAACATCACCGGGTTGCAGTCGCGGCTGCCGCCGCTCCCACAATCCGCCGAAGTCAGAAAATGATGCCTTCGAGGCCGGCGACCGTCTGCACATCCTTGTCGCCTCGACCGGACAGGTTGCACAGCACCAGACCGTCCTTCGGCAGCTCACGCGCCAGTTTCATCGCCTGGGCGATGGCATGGGCGGATTCCAGCGCCGGCAGGATGCCCTCGGTCCGTGCGAGCAGGTGGAAGGCTTCCATCGCCTCGTCATCGGTGATCCCGACGTAATCGGCACGGCCGCGATCCTTCAGGAACGCGTGCTCGGGGCCGACACCGGGGTAGTCAAGACCGGCCGACACCGAATGGGTCTCGATGATCTGACCATCGTCGTCGCACAGCACGTATGTGCGGTTGCCATGAAGCACGCCAGGACGACCGGCGGCCAGCGAGGCCGCGTGCAGGCCGCTGGTGATGCCCTCACCCGCCGCTTCGGCGCCGACCAGGCGCACGTCGGCATCGTTCAGGAATTCGTGGAAGATCCCGATGGCGTTGCTGCCGCCGCCGACGCA
>JBGSID010000050.1:0-2037 GCA_041751895.1 Lysobacteraceae bacterium
CTTTCAGCCGTCCGCTCTCGGTCCAGGCTGCCTTCAGGCGCAGGAAAGCGACGCGATGCGCGATCGCGGCGTCCATCCAGGCCGCCAGACGGGCATCGTCGTCGGGCGACCAGTCGCCACTTTCGCGTCGCGCCAGCCAGCCCGCAGCGGTCTGCTCAATCTGCCTGCTGCTGGCCGTGATCATGTCCATGCTCGGAAAAGAGGGAAGGGCGGGTGACATCGGTGGCTGCGGGCGTGCCGCCATAGAAGTGATCGGCGATCAGGCGGATGCCATTGGCGACATGCTTTTCCACGGTTTTCTCGCTGATGCCCAGTTGCGATGCCACGACTTTCTGCGGCAATTCCTCGACCCGCCGCAGCCACAGCACTTCCCGGCAGCGATCGGGCAGGCGGTCGAATGCCTCGCTGAGCCGTCGCAGCGCCTGGCGCCCATCGAGCCTGCGTTCTGGCGACACCTCATCCACCAAGACGTTCAAGGGCTCCAAATCACCCATCGTTTCGATCGACACCACCCGGCCGCGACGCAATCGGTCGGTGATCAGATTGCGGGTGCTGGTGAACAGGAACGACTTCGGCGACGCCGGCAGCGTCTTGGACGCCGCTTCATAGACCCGGACGTAGACCTCCTGGCGCAGATCGTGGACATCATCGCGATGCGGCCAATTACGCTGCAGATAACGGGTCAACGCTTCCTCATGGATGAGGATTTCACGGACGAACCAGTCATCGAGCGGGGTTTGCATGGCCGAACCTTAGCGGATCCCTAGCCATCCCGCGCAGCGAAACGAGGGATAGCGGGATGCTGCCCGCCCGTTCGTCTACTGTTTGAATGATGTTGCGGCGTGCTCCGCGCATCCGCCCGTCCTCGTGGTCAGGAGAGCTTGCATGAAACACCCCGTTGCCCACCGCTGGTCTGTTCGTCGGCCGCACTCCCAATCTGCCCGCAGGCCTGCTTCCTTCGTTCATGCGGTGGTCGTGACGCTGCTGCTGACAGTCTTCGCCCTCCCGGCGATGGCCCGCGACTACCGGCATTTCATCATCGGTGATCCGGATGCACCCACACCGGGCCAGGTCAGCCCCGGCCTGTTGCTGATGGGGGGCGGTGATCGCAATTTCGACGCCCTGCGCTGGTTCCTGAAGAAGGCCGGCAACGGTCATCTGGTGGTGCTGCGCGCCTCGCAGGGCAACGAAGTCGCCGAGGAGTTCTATCGCGATGTCGGCGGTATCGTCTCGGTCGAGACCTTCGTCTTCAAGAGCCGCGAGCCCGCGAACGATCCGAAGATCCTTGCAAGCCTGGCCAAGGCCGACGGCATTTTCATCGGCGGTGGCGATCAATCCCGCTATGTCCGCTATTGGAAAGGCACGCCGGTAGCCGAAGCGCTCGACGCGCACGTGCGCGCCGGCAAACCGATCGGCGGCACCAGCGCCGGTCTGGCGATGCTGGGCGAATATCTCTATGGCGCGATGGACGGTGGCAGCATCCGCAGCCCCGAGGCGATGGCTGATCCGCTCGGCAGCGCCAACACCATCGAAGCGGATTTCCTGCATATCGAACGGCTGCGCGGCGTTGTCACCGATACGCATTTCAAGGAGCGCGATCGCCTCGGTCGGCTGTTTGCATTTGTCGCCAAGGCCGAGACCATGACCGGCACACCGGTGCGCCCCCTGATCGGCTTGGGCGTCGACGAAAGCGCGGCGTTGGCAGTGGAAGCTGATGGCAGCGGGCGGATCTACGCCACCGACCCGGCAGGCGGTGCCTGGCTGGTGCGCGGCGGTTTTCCGGAGACCCAGACGCCGGGCAAGCCGCTGCAGCTGAGGCGAGTGGACGTGACTGGTATTGGTGCGGATTCGGTCGTGCATCTCCCGGAAGGGCAAGTCGACGCGCCGGCATTCCAGCGCGCCTACCGGGTGGTCGACGGCAAAATGCAGGACGTGGCGCCGATGATGCTCGTGATCCATGGCGGTGCTGGTGTCGAGCGCAGCGACATGACGCCGGACGACGAGCGCGACGCCCGCGCGGCGCTGGAGCTCGCCCTG
>JBGSID010000051.1:0-7938 GCA_041751895.1 Lysobacteraceae bacterium
GCCGACCCGGCCCTGTCCACCGAACCACACAACACCGATGTACCACCCGTGCGGGAAGCCGCCTGAACGATCAGAGGATCGTTCGCACGACCGCTCAGGCCATTCCCGCACAAACACCGCAACAAGGAGACTCCGATGGCGATCCGAACCCGCTCCACCACACCCCGCAAGACCACGGGCGCCACGGCCTCCAAGCCTCGCGCTGCGCGCGCTGCGGCGAACAGCAACGGTCCGTCGTCCGGCAACCGCCGGGCGGCCGCCGCAACTTCCGGCCTTAGTGCCCATCACAGAGCAGAGAACACCATGAACCGTATCCTCCTGGTCGACCTCGGCGAGCGCGAACTGAAAGAACGGCAGAAGTTGCGCGCACGGCGGCAGGTCCTCGAAACCATCCTCAACACCGCCGATACCAGTGGCGGCCTCAGTTCCGCACAGCTCGAAGAACTGGCGGGCATCGTCGAAACGCTGAGCAGCGATGTCGTTGCCGATCCGTTCTACCGCAAGGTCGCGGCGACCTATGCGCAGAAGTCGTGGGACGAGCTCGCGGACGAAGACAACAGCGATTTCGTCCACAAGTACGGCCTGATCGGCACCCAGCGCGTGCCCACCAATTTCCTCGACGTGCTGGAGCCCAGCGAACGCGAAATCGTCGGCATCTGCGGCCTGCTGCAGCTGGACGGCACCACCGACGACAACCGTCGCGGTTTCGTGCAGAAAGTCAGCGCCGCGCAGGGCGAATACCGCGAATGCCGGGCGCTGTTTGACGCGGCATTCGAACTGTTGAGCAGCAAATACGCGGTGACGCTGCGCTCGCAGATCCAGTCGAAACTCATCGACGAGGACATCTACGGCTGCATCGAGCCGGGCGGCGATCCGCGCACGCGCAAGCCGGGTGCGGAGTCACGCCCGAATGTGCTCGACAAGGTCTGCGTGCTCAGCGGTCGCAACCTTGCCGCCGTGGTCCGCAAACTGGCTGCGGACGGCGTCAGCGCCAACGATCCGTGGCTGACCAGCCGGATCGAGAACACCTACGAGATGCAGAGTGGCGTGGTCGGCGGTGCGCCGCCGTCGTCGTTCGATATCCCGCTGCCGGATCTGGAAGAAGCCACCGACAGCGAAATCGTGCGCGAGAATCTCGACGCCGCGCAGGCGATCTACTTCGCGTATCAGCTGGAAGAAGCGCGGATGCCGCAGGTGGTCGAGCGCATCGTCGAACTGTTCCGCGCCGGCCTGCTGCCGCTGAGTTACGGCAAGACCGGCGACTATCTCTACAGCTACTACAAGAAAGCCTCGGAGCGGATCACCGAAGGCGAACGCCGCGATCTCTACATGCGCGCGTTCGGTGCGCCCGGCGGCGACCCCAGCATCAACCAGCCCAACCGCGAGTTCAACGATCTGTGGTGGCGGTTCGTGTCGTCGGTGTCGTCGTTCGGCCGCCAGCTCACCGTCGACCGCATGTTCCGCAGCCAGATTCCGCTGTCGGTCTCGCAGGAACAGGTGCGCAAGGCCGCGCGCGATCTCGCCGCCAGCCTGTCGCGCAACTGCTACGGCATCGCCTACCAGTTCTCGAAGGAATTGAAGACGCTGATCATCGAATACCGCGATCTGCTCAGCGACCAGGAAATCCGCACCTCGTTTGGCGCACGCGACATGTGGCAGGTGATGGATCAGGTCAACGCCAATTATCTCGGCGGCACCCGCAACAGCCATCGCTATCGCACCCAGGCCAAATGCGGCGCGATCGTCATCGCCTGGTTGGCGCAGAACCATCAGCGGCTGACCAACCGTCTGGGCGAAGTGATCTCGACCAATGCGCTGACCAATCCGCAGCTGCGCGGCAGCGACCGGCCGATGGAAGAACCGACCGATTGGGATCTGCTGCAGGCCTGCGAACAGTTGATCGCGGTGGGCGGCATCGGCGACCAGCGGGTCGAGGATTTCTCGCAGCCGGTGGAGTCGCCGACGATCACCAGCAAGCCGATCGAGATGCCGCAGATGGCGCGCGATGTGCTGGATTCGGCGGGCATCAGCCTGCCGAGTTTCTGATCGCCGCGTCGCCGTCACGCCCCTTACCGTCTCCGGAGAATTCCCATGTCACGCCCCGGCATGTCACACCCAGGCCTGCGCGCGCAGCCGATGAAACATCTGGTGGAGCGCTCGCTGCACTCCGCCTCGCAGGCGCTCGGGACGCGCGACCCGATGCCCTACATCGGCGATCTGATCGAGCGCACGTTCTACCTGCCGGACGACGATGTCTCGTACGCGCGCAACGCGCTCACCCCGGGCGCGGTGCCGTACGAGCCGTCGTTCTCCGAGGCCGAACCCAACATGCTGCGCTTCACCATCGAGCCGCTCGGCCCCGAAGCGTCTCCGGTCTCGCGGCGCGATGAAGCGACGCGCGAAATGCGCCGCCTCGTGCAGCCGGTGTTCGGTCGCGATGCGCTGCGCTGGTTCGACAGTCGCAGCGAGGAGTGGCGCGGCTTCGGCGGCATGAGCTGGATGAATTTCGGTGCGTGGTTCGGCACGGCATTCGATGAAGACGGTCTGTATGCGGCGAAGATCTACTACGAGCTGCTGCCGACCCAGGTCGATGCGCTGTCGCCCAATCTCGCCATGCTCACCCGGCGCGTGATGGCGGAAATGCCGACGTTGATGCCGATCTTCACCTCGATCGGCTGCAAGCGCGACAGCGGCAGCCAGCGCGTGACCTTCCTGCATCGCGGGCCGCTGGTCATCAGCGCGCTCGGGCCGCTGATGAACCGGCTCGGTATCGGTCATCAATTGCCGAGTCTGATGCGGATCGTCGGGGTCGCGCTGGGTGGTCGTTTCGAGTTGCCGGCCGGCGGTGTGTTGATCGGCATCCGCGAAGCGCCGGACGGGGTCGAACTCAAGCTCGAAATTCTGCTCGCAGCCATTCCCGATCTGCCGGCGCGGTTCCTCGATCTGATCAAGCTCGGTCTCGCCGAACGCCCGCGTCAGCTGATCGCGCTGTCGCGCTGGCTGGACGCCTTCGGCGTCGATGATGTCGCCGAGCAGGGACATTTCTCGGTGCTCAGCATCCGGGTCACGCCCAACTCTCAAGCGCGCATCAGTCTGTACGTGCGTCCGATCGAATTCGAAATGCGCGAGGCGATCGAGGAAGCGCAGGCGCTGCAGTAAGCGTGCGCGGTCGCCGACGACGCGTACACGACCCGGCCGCGCCGCGCGCGGCCTCCCACCCGGAGCGACTGGCCATGTCCGCCATTTTCCCACCCAGATCACAGGCGGCCGCACGCCCCGCATCGCCACCGGTGAGCCGCGAGACGCTGGATATCTCGCGGCAACAGGTGCGCCGGCTGCTCGAAAGCAGCGATTCGTTCGGTCAGTTATCGCCGGAAAAGCGCGAAACCCTGGCGAAAGGCATGGTCCAGATCGCGAGCTATCTGGCCGAGCCGGACGGCATGCGGCTGAAGCCGGAACAGCAGAGCCCGCAGGTGCGCGCGCTGGCGGGTGAAAGCACCACGACCAGCCGGCAGACCGGCAGCAATACCGATCAGGACGGAAAGTTCACCGCGCAGGGTGCGCGCGAAGGCGTCGCTGCGGCCGGCGCGCTGCTGCAGGCGGTGAATTTCCCCGACTTCTGCGCCGGCCTCATCAACGGCGTGTTCCATTCGATCGTGCAGAGCTCGATCGAACAGATGGAGGCCTACGCCAAACTCGTTGCCGATGTGTCGAAGAGCCTCAACCAGTTCCGCGACGACAACACCACCCAGAATCAGGGGCGCGACCATCTCGTGGAACAGTTTCCGGATGTCTTCCAGATTTCGCTTGACTCGGGCGACAGCTTCGGCGACTTCGGCAACTTCGGAGGCATGGATGGCGGCAGCGGCCAAGCGCAGCCGCCGCAACCGCAGGTCACGGTGCGCGAAGGCGTCGACGAGAACGCCGCGCTCAGCCGGATCAACCAGTCGCTGCCGCTCGACAAGCCGATGGAGCGGCTCGACGACGAACTGGTCGAAGCCCTGCTGGTTCCGGCTGCGCGCACACAACTCGCGACCAGCCGCCAACAGCTGCTGGCGACGATGGTGATGCTGGGCATCAACCGCATCGTCGTCACCGACGGCAAGCTGACGGCGAAAGTGATGTACGACTTCCAGGCTCGCGACAACATGCAGTTCCGCAAGACCGCGCAGCAGTTCGATTACAGCGACCAGACGGTGAATACCGAGTCGGTGACCGGCGGCAGCATCCATCGCAGCGGCCCGAGCCGGAACATCGTCCGCCTGCCCAACGGCACCATCGCCGAAACCCGGCGCGACGCCAGTTTCTACACCACCGGCGACTACAAGAGCGTGTCGCAGCCGCTGATCCAGATGACGTCCGTGACCCAGACCAGCGCCGACGCCAGTCTCACCACCAAGGCCAGCCTCGCCGGCACGATGGAGGTGAACTTCAAGAGCGATTACGTGCCGTTGGAGAAGCTGGCGAACCCGGAATCGATCGCCGCGATCCAGATGAACGCACAGCCGGGCATGGTCAAGACGCTGGCGACGAACCGTCCGCCTGCAGCCGCGCCCGCCACCGGCGGCGGTCAAACGCCGCCTGCCCAGTCACCGACGGCCTGATGCATTTCCCGGAGCCCGCCATGTCCTCGACCTTCGTCCGCAATCCGAACACGACCGAGCCGGCTTGGCTGGACGACGACACCCTGCGTGCGGTGCGTCCACAGGTGCGTCATCTGCTCGAATCCTCGCCGGGATTCCGCGAGCTCGATTCCGACAAGCAGCAGGACATCGCACGCACGATGGTGCGCGTGGCGTCGTACATGGCCAATCCGCAGGGCCTCGCGAAACAGGAGCTCACCCCCGGCAAAGGCGTGCTCGCGAAAGAACAGTCGGTCGCTGCCGAAGGCGCGCCCGCACAGGCGCTGGCCAATCCGGTCGATCAGGCCAAGAGCAAGGCGTCGGACAAAATCGGCACCTTCGCCGGCAGCGACTTCGAAGCGGGATCGGTGAAGCAGGGCGCGGAAAACTTCAAGAATTTCGTCGGTGCTGTCGACTTCCCGAAATTCGTCGGCGGACTGATCCAGAACGTGTTCCAGGCGATCGTCGATGCGTCCATCCAGCAGATGGAAGCCTATGCCGAGCTGCTCAAAGCGGTGGCGCAGACGGTGGATCAATTCGCCGCCGACAACATCAGCATGAACAACGCCCGCGACTGGATGTCGCAGCGATTCGGCGCCGATCTCACCATCGACACCAGCGACCAGGAAGGCGGCCCGCGACTGGGCGTGAAAAGCGAGGACGACCCCGAAGCGGCGCTCGCCCGCGTCAGTCAGGAATTGCAGTTGGCCGAACCGGTCACCGATCTGTCGGACGAAGAACAGGAGTCGCGCCTGGTGATGGCCGCACGCATGCAGATGGCGCGCAGTCGCCAGCAGATGCTGTCGACGATGGTGATGCTGGGCATCAATCGCATCGTGGTCACCGACGGCCTGATCAATGCCAAGGTCGTGTTCAATTTCCGGGCCAGCGACGACGCCAAGCGCGACGCGAAAGCCTCGCTGTACGACCGCGATTCGAGCTTCAACAAGAACACTACCGTCGCCGGCGCGCATTTCGGCTGGGGTGGTGCCGCCAGCGCCAACACCAACGTGCAGAGCCATATGACCACGGTGTCGTCGTCGGTCGATGAAACCTCCAGCTCCAGTCAGGAGATGAAGGCCAAGCTCACCGGCGAGGTGCGGGTCAACTTCAAATCCGATTATTTCCCGATGGAAAAACTGGCTTCGCCGGGCATGATCGCCAGCATCCAGGGCAACGCCACGCCGTTCGACCCGAACGTCAAACCCGAACAACGCGGCGGCGGCCAATCGACCGCACCTGCTGCTGCGTGAGGCCAGGATCATGCTCCGGCTCGCGCCACCACCGCCTGCCATCCGGATCGCACCGACGCATCCATATGCGGCCTTGCTGGGTGCGGTGTCGACCGCGCTGGGTGCACTCGACACGCACGACCGCGCGCAGGCACAGGCTTACGCGCAGGCGTTGGCCGGCATCGATTTCGATCTGCCCGAGGCGGCGCCGACTGCCGAAGATCGCGTGCAGCTCAACGCCGCTGCGCCGCTGTATTTCGCCAGTGAACTGGAGCGCGCCGGGCTGTTGCCCACCGCCGAGCTCATCGCCGGGTTGTTTGTCAGCGGTGCGATCACCCAGCCGCTCGGGCCGACCGCCACCTTGCTGCACGATTTCTGGCGCGGTCGTCGCGAACGCCTTGCCGCCGACGAGCGCAATGCGATCTATGCGCGGGTGATCGAGACGCCGCATTTCGACCGGCTGATGCGCGCCCTGTGCGAGGCCATCGTCAGCCAGGCCGATGGCGTTGATCTGCGCGAAGAGGTGCTGGTCGCGACCCACGCGCAAAGTCTCGGCGCGTTTCTGGCGCAGCGCGTCGACCCGATGGCGGCGATCGCCGCGCGCGATATTGTCGAAGCCATCAACACGGCGTTGAAGTTCCTGCGCGACCGCATGCTGCAGTCCGCGTTCGCAGTCAACGATCTGTGGCGCCTGGTCGCCATCGTCGGCAGCCAGAACGGCATTCCCGCCGGCATGGCGCAGCAGCACGTCGAACGCGGCCGCAATGGGCAGGCGGTGCTGCTGTGGCTGGCTCAGCACTATGCCGATGGCGCGATCCGCTTCGATCCCGCCAAGCCGGAAGATGTCGAGGTCATCGTCGCAGCGCAGCGGTGGCTGGCGTCGCAGCCTGCGGGATCCATGCCGTCGCCCGCATTTGGTAGCGCGCCGCAGATGTCGTCTCTATCGATGGTGGCGTAGTCATGAATGCTGCGGGCGCCCTCTCGACCCCTGCGGCCGTTCCGCATTCCGCACCGCCGCCGTGGATCCGCGTCGCGGTGCGCGATGTGCTCGAACGCACACCGAACTACGGCAGCCTCGATCCGCAACAGCGGCAGGCGCTGGCACAGGCGATGGTGAAAGTCTCGACGCTGGCGGCTGAGCTGATCGCCGAAGAAGGTCAAGCCGAAGGCGAGATCGAGCGCCGTGCCGAATCGCGACCTGCGCCTCCATTGGCGCGCGCACAGGATGCACAGCCCGACTTCGGCACATCGGCCGACCGCATCGCCGGCATCACCCGCAATGTCCTGAATGCGGTGTCGTTTCCGCGTTTCGTCACCGACCTCATCAATGGCGTCTTCCGCGCGATGCTCGACGCCAGTTCGCAGCAGATGAACCAGTACGTGCAGCTGCTCAACGCGGTGTCGGCGTCGGCGGAAGGCTTCGAGCGCACTCAATTCGGCCTGGCACAGGTGCGGCAGTGGGTGGCGGACCACTTTCCGGAATCGATCGAATACGACCGGCCCGATCCCGACGACGATCCGGACCCGGAAGAAGTCGCCAGCGTCACCCTGCGTTTGCGTGGCGGTGCGTCGATGCCGGGCGAGGCCGAGGTCCGCGCGACCCTGGGCGTGCCGCCCGAGGAATCGATCGAGGCCAGCAACCCCGAGCAACTGGTGCCGTTCGCGCGGCGCTATCTCGCCCGCCAGCGGCAGCAGCAGCTCGCGACGATGGTGATGATGGGCATGCAGCGGATCGTGATCGACAGCGGCCGGATCAACGCCTCGATGCGTTTCCATATCGACACCCGCAGCGCCGCCGCCGAGGATCGCGGCAGCCAGTTCGGCATGCAGAACCGGGTGAAGGCCGGCGGCAGTTTAGGCGTCGGCCCCTGGGGCGTCAGCGCCGAGGTCGAGAACACCATCAGTTATGTCTCGACCGAACGCAGCCAGCGGACGGAGGAGATCAATACCGACGTTGAACTCAATTCCTCGGTCGAACTGAATTTCCATACCGACTACCTGCCGCTCAACCAGATGGCGGCGCAGGCGCAGGCCGACCGCATCCGCAACAGCACGCTCAACCCGGCGGCGGAGGTTCCGGACCC
>JBGSID010000052.1:0-1505 GCA_041751895.1 Lysobacteraceae bacterium
CGCGCGGACCATCCGCTCTCGCATGCGCAGAAACGCCTGTGGTTCCTCGCGCAGATGGAGCCCGACAACCCGTTCTACAACATCCCGTGGGCGATCGAACTGGAAGGGCGGCTGGATCTGCCCGCATTCGAGCGCGCACTCACCGCCGCCGTGCAGCGTCACGACGCGCTGCGCACGGTGTTCGTGCATCAGGACGGCCAAGCGCGACAGCGCGTGCTGACCGAGATCGACGTACCGGTCAAGACTGTCGATCTCGCCGCTTGCACACCGGAAGAAGCGCACGCGCACGCCGAAGCGCTGGCCACCGCCGAGGCGCGCACCGGTTTCGATCTGGAGAACGGCCCACTGCTGCGTTGCACGGTGGTGCATCTGCCGCAGGAACGCGACCTGATGCTGCTCACCGTGCATCACATCGTCGCCGACGGCTGGTCGATGGGCGTGATGATGGACGAGATGAATCGCGTCTATGTCGCCGGCAACACCGACGTACTGGGTCCGCCGACGCTGCGCTACATCGATTACACGCAGTGGCAGAACGAAATGCTGGCCGGCGAACCGCATCGCGTCCAGCAGGACTATTGGCTGCAGCAACTCGGCGGCACGCTGCCGCAATTGGACCTGCCTTCGCGCCGTGCACGCCCAGCCGTGCAGAGCTACCGTGGGCGCACGTTGCGCCGGCGTTTCGACGCTGCCGAAACCACGGCACTGCATCAGCTCGCACGACGTCATCAGTCCACGCTGTTCATCACCCTGATGGCGGCATTCAAGACGGTGTTGTGCCGTCTGACCGGCGAGACCGACCTGATCGTCGGCACACCCATCGCCGGGCGACGCGATCCGGCGTTGGAAAAACTGGTCGGCTTCTTCGTCAATACCCTGGCCCTGCGAACATCGCTGGACGGCGATCCGACTTTCGGCGAAGTGTTGGGCCGCGTGCGCGACACCGCGCTGACGGCATGGGCGCATCAGGATTACCCGTTCGACCAACTCGTCGAAAAGCTCAATCCGCCGCGCGATCTTGGCCGGCAGCCGATCTTCACCGTGCTGCTGACGGTGCAGAACGAAATCGAGGCACTGGCCCGTGATGCGCGCTTCGCCGGCATGCCCGCGAAGGCGTGGTCGCACGTCACCAGTTTTGCGAAATTCGACCTGTCGGTGTTCGTGACCGAAAGCCGCGACGGCCTGTCGGTCCATTTGGAATACGCCACCGATCTGTTCGACGAGGATGAAATCGACGCGCTGTTCGCGCAGTTGCGTCACCTGTTGTCCGCAGTCAGTACGAATGCGCAGTTGCGCCTCTGCGAAGTGCCGCTGTTGAGCGCGGAACAGTCCGCCGCGATGCTGGCATTGAGCCCGGCGCGGACATGGCCCGAAGTCACGGGCACGTTGCACGGGCATTTCGAAGAGATCGCAAACCGTCACGAAGACCGCATCGCAGTATGGGACGAGCATGGCGAATGGTCCTATGCCGAGTTGCGCGCCCGCTCGCGGCGCATCGCCAGCGC
>JBGSID010000053.1:0-4858 GCA_041751895.1 Lysobacteraceae bacterium
CGAGAAGGCGGATGCGCAGAAGGTGCGGCGCCTGCTGGCGTCCGGGCATGTGCCGCGTCGGCTGGTGCAGTGCTACGGCCCGACCGAAACCACCACGTTCGCCAGCTGTGAGGTGATCGAGGCGCTGCCGCTCACTGCGAAGACCGTGCCGCTGGGCCGGCCGCTGGCCAATATGCGCCTGTATGTGCTGGACGGTCGCGGCGAACCCGTGCCCGAAGGCGTCGTCGGCGAGATCTACATCGCGGGCGCCGGCGTGTCGGCGGGCTATTGGCAGAACGATGCCTTGACCCTGGAGCGCTTCATGCCGGACCCGCGCGGCGAAACGCCCGATGCGCGGATGTACCGCACCGGAGACCTGGCGCGGCGACTGGCCGACGGCCGGCTCGAATACATGGGGCGCAACGATTTCCAGGTAAAGGTCCGTGGTTACCGGATCGAACCCGCAGAAATCGAAGCGGCGCTGTGTACCTGCGAAGGCGTACGAGAGGCTGTGGTGATCGCACGCGAGGACATGCCGGGCGACAAGCGCCTGGTCGCCTACGTGCGCTGCGAGGACACTGCGACGGCGACGGCGGAGACATTCCGTGCCAGCCTGGCTTCGCGCTTGCCGGAGTACATGTTGCCCTCGGCGTATGTGCACATGGCCGAGTGGCCGCTGACCGCCCATGGCAAGCTCGACCGCTCGGCGCTGCCGGCCCCTCAGGACGAAGCGCGCGCCGCGCAGAGTTATTGCGCGCCGGAAGGCGAGACGGAGCAAAGCCTGGCCGGAATCTGGCAAGGCCTGCTCGGCGTCGAGCGCATCGGCCGCGACGATCATTTCTTCGAACTTGGCGGCCATTCGCTGCTGGTCGTGCGCCTGCGTTCGCAGGTGCGCGCCACGTTCGGCGTCGATCTGCCGCTCAAGGCAGTGTTCAATCGCCCTCGTCTGCGCGAGTTGGCGGCGGAGTTGCAGGGCATCTCGCATAGCGACATCGGCACCATCGCACGTGCTGATCGCAACGGCGATCTGCCGTTGTCGCTCGCACAGCAGCGCCTGTGGTTCCTGGCCACTTTCGATGAGCGCGCCAGCCGTGCTTACCACATGCCATCGGCCTTGCGATTGACCGGCATGCTGAATCGCGCGGCGATGAAGGCCGCGCTGGATCGCCTGGTCGCCCGTCAGGAGGGCCTGCGCGCGCGCTTCGTCGAAGTCGAGGGTGTGCCGTACCAGACGTTTGCGCCGGAAGACGTCGGTTTTGCGCTGGTCGAGCACGATCTGGCGCATCTGCCTGCTGATCAGCTCGAGCGCGTGGTGCGCGGACAGGCGGAAGAAGAGGCCGCTGCACCGTTCGACTTTACGCAGGGACCGCTGATCCGCGGCCGTCTGCTACGCCTCGCCGATGACGAGCATGTGTTGCTGGTCACGCAGCATCACATCGTCAGTGACGGTTGGTCCGTCGCAGTCATGGTGCGCGAATTTGCCCAGCTGTACGCCGCGTTCTGCGAGAACCGGCCGGATCCGCTGCCGCCGCTGGAGATCCAATACGCCGACTACGCCGTATGGCAGCGCGACTGGCTGCAAGGCGACGAACTCGAGCGGCAGATCGCCTTCTGGCGCGATCATCTCGGTGGCGCGCCGGCCTTGTTGAACCTGCCCACCGATCGGCCCCGTCCCCTCATGCAAAGTCATGCTGGCGCAACGGTCGCATTCGAGCTGCCGGCCGAGCTGGGACGCCGCTTGCGCGCCTTGGCGCAGCGACATGGCGTCACGCCGTACATGCTGGTGCTGGCCGGTTGGGCTGCGCTGCTGTCGCGCTTGTCCGGACAGCAGGACGTGGTGATCGGCACGCCGGTGGCCAACCGTCAGCGGCGCGAGGTCGAGGGCCTGCTCGGTTTTTTCGTCAATACGCTGGCGCTGCGGGTGCGACTGGATGGACAGACGAATGTGGCCGACCTGCTGGTGCAAGTGAAGGACACGGCGCTGGCGGCCTTCGCGCACCAGGAGCTGCCCTTCGAGCAGGTTGTCGAGGTGATGCAGCCCGTGCGCAGCCTCAGCCATGGCGCCCTGGTGCAGACAAGTTTCAGCTGGGGTGGTCAGTCCAACGACGGCCCTCTGGAATTGCCAGGCCTGGTGCTGACCTCGATGAAATCCGAGCTGGCCACCACCCAGTTCGACCTGTCGCTGAACATGGCGGAGGCGGAGGACGTATGGTCCGGCGCGCTGGTCTACGCCAGCGATCTGTTCGACCGCACGACGATCGAGCGCTTCACCGGCTATTTCGCGACCCTGCTCGACGCCATGACTGCCGACGATGCGGCCTGTGTGGCGGCATTGCCAATACTGACGGGCCCGCAGCGGCAACAGCTCCTGCACGATTTCAATGCCACCGCAGCTGAGTATCCACGTGATGCATTGATCCACGGATTGTTCGAGCAGCAAGCGGCACGTCGTGCGGATGCGATCGCGGTCGTGTACGACGGCGAATCGATCAGCTACGGCGAGCTGAATGCCCGTGCTAACCGCCTGGCGCATCATTTGATCGCGCAGGGCGTGCGCCCCGACGATCGCGTGGCGATCTGCATCGAACGCAGCGCCGACCTGATCGTCGGCCTGCTGGGCATCCTGAAGGCGGGTGGCGCCTATGTGCCACTGGACCCGTCCTATCCCACCGAACGTTTGGCGATCCTGCTGGAAGACAGCGCGCCGAAGGTGCTGATCACGCATTCGGACATCGAAGCGCAGCTGCCGGTGACACATGTGCCGGTGCTGCGTCTCGATATCGATTTCCGGGTGCTGGAGCGCCACCTTCCTGCGCACAATCCCGACCTGGGCAACAAGCCCGGCGGGGATAACGAGGGCCTCTGTTCGAATCACCTGGCCTATGTGATCTACACGTCCGGATCGACCGGCGTGCCCAAGGGGGTGATGGTCGAGCACCGGAGCGTGAATCGGCTGGTGATCAACAACCCGTATTTCCAGGCCGGTGACGACGACTGCCTGGTACACGCGGCCAATCCGGCCTTCGACGCGGCGACCTGGGAAATCTGGGGTGCGCTGCTCAATGGCGCGCGGATGCTGGTACTGCCGCCGGCCGATGTGCTGGATGCGCGCCGATTCGACGCGCAGTTGCTGGCCCACGGGGCCACGGCGATGTGGATGACGGTCGGCCTGTTCAACCAGTACGCGCCGATCATGCAGGCGTCGCTGGCGCAGCTGCGCTACCTGCTGGTCGGCGGCGACGCACTGGATCCGCGCACGATCCGCAGCGTGTTGGCGCAGGCGCAGCGTCCGGCGTACCTGGTCAACGGTTACGGTCCGACCGAGACCACGACGTTTGCGTGTACGCACCTGATCGACGCGCTGGCCGAAGACGTCACCTCGGTGCCGATCGGCCGACCGATCGCCAACACGCAGGTGTACATCCTGGATGGGCGTGGCGAACCGGTGCCGGTGGGTGTGACGGGCGAGATCCACATCGGCGGTGATGGCGTGGCACGCGGCTATTTGAACCAGCCGGCGTTGACGGCCGAGCGTTTCGTGCGCGATCCGTTCAGCGCCGATCCGCAGGCGCGGATGTACAAGACCGGCGACCTGGGCCGGTGGTTGCTGGACGGCAACATCGAGTACCTGGGGCGCAACGACTTCCAGGTGAAGATCCGGGGTTTCCGGATCGAGCTGGGCGAGATCGAGGCGCGTCTGACGGCCTGCGAGGGCGTACGCGAGGCGGTGGTGCTGGCGCGGGAGGACGTGCTTGGCGACAAGCGTCTGGTGGCGTACCTGACGGCGGACGCGGGCGCGGAACTTTCGGTTGCCGAGCTGCGTACGCAGCTGTCGTTGCAACTGCCCGACTACATGGTGCCCAGTGCCTTCGTGGTGCTCGAGGCGCTCCCGCTGACGCCCAACGGCAAGCTGGATCGCAAGGCGTTGCCGGCACCGGACGACCTGTCGCTGGGCCTGCGCGAATATGAGGCGCCGCAAGGCGAGATCGAGCAGGCGTTGGCCGAGATCTGGCAACAACTGCTGGGCATTGAGCGCGTGGGCCGGGGCGACCATTTCTTCGAGCTGGGCGGTCATTCGCTGCTGGCCGTGCAACTGGTGTCGCACGTGCGCGAGCGGCTGGGGGCGGAAGTGCCGCTACGCGAGCTCTTCGTCCATCCGGTGCTGCAGGCGTTTGCCCAGACCGTGCGCGACGCCGGCGCCAGTACGCTGGGCCAAATCGTCAAGGTTGGGCGCGACCAGCCGCTGCCGCTGTCGTTGGCGCAGCAACGTCTGTGGTTCATTGACCAGCTGGATGCGGCGGCGAGCCGCGCGTATCACATGTCTGCGGCGCTGCGCTTGAGCGGCTGCCTGCACCGCGATGCGCTGAAGCAGGCGTTGGACATGCTGGTGGCGCGCCAGGAGGGCTTGCGTGCGCGCCTGGTTGCGGTCGATGGTGTGCCGTACCAGGTGTTCGCGCCCGAAGACGCGGGTTTTGCGCTGCAGGAGTTGGACCTCTCCTCGCTGGCGCACGATGCGCGCGAGCGGGCGATCATCGAGCAGGCGGCCGAAGAAGCGGGCGCGCCCTTCGACTTGAGCCAGGGGCCGCTGATCCGGGGCCGGTTGCTGCGGACGGCCGACGAGGAACACGTGCTGCTGATCACCCAGCACCACATCGTCAGCGATGGCTGGTCGATCGGCGTCATCATTCGCGAGTTCGCGCAGTTGTACGCGGCGTACTGCGAAGGGCGGGCCAACCCGCTGCCGGCGTTGGACATCCAGTACGCCGATTACGCCGTGTGGCAGCGTGGCTGGCTGCAAGGCGACGAACTGGAGCGGCAGACCGTCTTCTGGCGCGAGCATCTGTCGGGCGCGCCAGCGATGCTGGAGCTGCCGACGGAC
>JBGSID010000054.1:0-3940 GCA_041751895.1 Lysobacteraceae bacterium
GCTGTTGATGGCCGAAGCGGTGCAGGAGGCGGGCGGCGGTGTCGACAGCGTGCTGCGGCTCGATGCGCCGCCAGCGAGTGGCGAGTGGGGCGATGAGCCGCTGGCGGATACGTTCGCGCGCGGGATCGATCGCACGTTCGCGGTCAGCGAAAACCGCCCGTTCAATCGCTGGTACGAATTGCTCGGTGGCGACCACGTGCATCGCCGACTTGCTGCGCTGGGGTATCCGGATGTGCGCTTGATCGCGCGATTGGGTTCGTCGGATATCGATGCAAACCGACGCAGTGGTGGTGGCGTGCTGCTGTCCGCCGATGGCCGCGAGCTGCATCATTTTCCCGCAAGCGTTGCCAAGCCGAGACGTTTTCCCCATGGCGATGTGCGCATCGGCGAAGGCTGGCAGAACGACGACGGCAGCGTGACGCCCGGGCCACATGATTTTTCGAACGCCAATGTCCTGCCACTCGCCGACAGTCTGCGCATGCTGCAGGCCTTCGTGTCGCCGGAATCGGTGCCACCGTCGCAACGCTGGAAGATCGACGGCGCCTTGCGCGCACGCCTGCTGCGCGCGCTCGCGCTGCGTCTGCGCGAGAGCACTTCGCCGGTCTATCCCGAAACCGAGTATCCGGACGGCTACTCGCGCTGGTTCTTCGTCGGCGACGGCACTGCGCGGTATCCCGATGGCCTCAGCGTCTTCGGCAAGTCGGGCATGGCTTACGGTTCGTTGAGCGAAGTCGCCTATGTGGTGGATCGCGATTCCGGTGCCGAGTGCTTGCTTGCCGCCAGCATCCTCGCCAATGCCGACGGCATCTTCAATAACGATCACTACGAATACGACACGCTCGCCATTCCCTTCATGGCCGCGTTCTCGCGTGCGGTGCTGGCATTCGAGCGCGCGCACCGCGCCGACTGATGGTTGCTGTCGACTCGGCTGGCGAATGTGCCGAGTTTTTTGATTTTCTCGGCAAAGATAAAGCCCGCGAATTGCGCGGGCTTTCTGTTTTCATGAGCGGCCGTCTTCAAGCCATCTGCAGCGATCAGAAATGCGGCTTCTCGCCTTCCGGCGTGTCGTTGTAACGTTCGATCGATTCCAGAATGATCTTCTTCGCTTCTTCGGCACCACCCCAGCCGTCGAGTTTGACCCATTTGCCCTTTTCGAGATCTTTGTAGTGCTCGAAGAAGTGGCCGATGCGTTCCAGCCAATGCGGGCTGACATGACTGATATCGTGGATGTGGCTGTAGCCGGCGAACACCTTGTCGACGGGCACGGCCAGCAGTTTCTCGTCGCTGCCGGCCTCGTCGCTCATGCGCAGCACGCCGACCGGGCGTGCGCGGATCACCGAGCCGGGGATCAGCGGAAGCGGCAGGATCACCAGGACGTCGGTTGGATCGCCGTCGCCGCAGAGCGTGTGCGGGATGTAGCCGTAGTTGCAGGGGTAGCGCATCGGCGTGGACAGGATGCGGTCGACGAAGATTGCGCCCGAGGCCTTGTCCACCTCGTACTTGACCGGCTCGGCGTCCTTGGGGATTTCGATGATGACGTTGATTTCGTCCGGCGGATTGTTGCCGGTGGAGACGAGGTCCAGGCCCATGCGGGGCTCCATTCGATGCGGGATGGGTGCGCATTCTACGCCGCTGGATGCTGCGTCGCAGCATCCAGCGGCATCCGATGTTGCGAGGTCATCAGGAAGGCGACATCGGGATCGAGAGGTTCAAGACGTCAAGAACCTTCAAATGGAAACGGCGGCCCGGAGGTCGCCGTTTCACTACTGCGGTGCTTTGGAGATGGGCTGGTCGTTCCCCTTATTCCACCCGCACCTCGACCCGACGGGCTTCGTCAGGATTGCCGACGCCGGTGGTGAGCTCGGGTTTCCGCATGTCGATCATGCTTTCGCCGATGCCGGCCTTGTACAGGGCTTCCTGCACTGCCTGCGCACGGCTCCGGGCGAGTTCGGCATTCAGCTTGGCGTTGCCGCTGGCGTCGTGGTAGCCGGAAATCGCGACGCGGCTGTCCGGATGGGCCTTCAGGGTCGCGATGACACCGGACAGCGTGTTCAAGGCATCCGCCGGAAGTTTGTCCGAACCGGAGTCGAAATAGAGCTTCGCGAGACGGTCCGGGCCAAGGTCAGCCGCCGCCTGCAGCACGTCATCCGCCGACGACATGCCCGCACCCTGTGCTGCGGCTTCTGCCGCCGCCGCTGCAGCCGCTTCTGCTGCCGCAGTGGCTTCGGCGACGTTGGCGTCGTGTCCGCCCGGCATGCTGCTTTCGACCGTATTCATCGGCAGCAGCGGCACCAGCAGCAAGGCGACGATGTTGATGATCTTGATCAGCGGATTGATCGCCGGGCCGGCGGTGTCCTTGTACGGGTCGCCGACGGTGTCGCCAGTGACTGCGGCCTTGTGGGCTTCGCTGCCCTTGCCGCCGTGATGGCCGTCTTCGATGTACTTCTTGGCGTTGTCCCAGGCGCCGCCGCCGGTGGTCATCGAGATCGCCACGAACAGGCCGGTCACGATCGTGCCGATCAACAGACCGCCGAGGGCTTCGGCGCCCAGCAGCAGGCCGACCACGATCGGCACCGCCACCGGCAACAGCGAGGGCACGATCATTTCCTTGATCGCCGACTTGGTCAGCATGTCCACAGCTTTGCTGTAGTCCGGTTTCGCGGTGCCTTCCATGATGCCGGGGATGTCGCGGAACTGGCGGCGGACTTCTTCCACCACGCTGCCGGCGGCACGGCCCACGGCTTCCATCGCCATTGCGCCGAACAGGTAGGGGATCAGGCCGCCGATCAGCAGGCCGATGATGACCTTGTGATCGGACAGGTCGAACGCGAAGGTCACGCCCGGGTTGGCGGTCTGCAGGTTGTGGGTGTAATCCGCGAACAGCACCAGCGCGGCCAGCGCGGCAGAACCGATCGCGTAGCCCTTGGTGACGGCCTTGGTGGTGTTGCCGACGGCGTCGAGCGGATCGGTGACGGCGCGGACTTCCGGTGGAAGTTCGGCCATTTCAGCGATGCCGCCGGCGTTGTCGGTGATCGGGCCGTAAGCGTCCAGCGCCACGATCATGCCGGCCATCGACAGCATGGCGGTGGCGGCGATCGCGATGCCGTACAGGCCGCCGTGCAGATGCGCGGCCCAGATCGCGGCACAGACTGCGATGACTGGCAGCGCGGTGGATTTCATCGACACGCCGAGGCCGGCGATGATGTTGGTGCCATGGCCGGTCGTGGAGGCCGCCGCGACATGCTGCACCGGCTTGTACTGGGTGCCGGTGTAGTACTCGGTGATCCACACGATCACGCCGGTCAGCACCAGACCGATCAGGGCGCAGATATACAGATTCATCGCGCCGTGCGCGTTGTCGGCCATCAGCTGGGTGGTGATCGGGTAGAACGCGATGGCCGCCAGCACGCCGGAGACGATCACGCCCTTGTACAGCGCGCCCATGATCGAGCCGCCTTCCTTCACCTTGACGAAGAACGCGCCGATGATCGAGGCGATGATGGACACGCCGCCCAGCACCAGCGGGTACAGCACGGCGTTCCTGCCGGCCTCGGCCATCATCAGCCCGCCCAGCAGCATCGTCGCGATGACGGTGACGGCATAGGTTTCGAATAGATCGGCCGCCATGCCGGCGCAGTCGCCGACGTTGTCGCCCACATTGTCGGCGATCACCGCCGGGTTGCGCGGGTCGTCCTCGGGGATGCCGGCTTCGACCTTGCCCACCAGGTCCGCGCCCACGTCGGCGCCCTTGGTGAAGATGCCGCCGCCGAGACGCGCGAAGATTGAGATCAGCGACGAACCGAAGGCCAGACCGACCAGCGCATGCAGCGCCGGTTCACCGGTGATCCCCATTTTGCCGAGGATGACGTAGTAACCGGCCACGCCCAGCAGGCCCAGGCCGACGACCAGCATGCCGGTGATCGCGCCGCCGCGGAACGCC
>JBGSID010000055.1:0-31108 GCA_041751895.1 Lysobacteraceae bacterium
GGGTTCGCCATCGTCGCTGGAGCGGTACTGCGCGCCAACCCGCCACGCCCAGCAGTTGTGGGTCGCAGCCGGATCGCCGAGTGGCGCCAGAGCGTCCTGCGCGGCTTCGGCGGATGCGACAGGCAGCGCTTGTGCAAGGAAGCGGCTGTGTTTCACTTCGATTTGATACGTAACCGGCATGACCAGCGTGTACAGCGCCGACATGCTCAGGGGGTCGGCGGCAGAGTCGCGGCCAGTTTTCGCAGGTCTTCCGGCAGCTCGACATCGGGATAACGGCGGCGGAATTCCTGCAGGCTGCCGAGCGCCTCGGTCTGTTCGCCTTTGGCAATGTGGCTGCGGATACGTTGCAGCCAGGCCTGACGGAATTCAGGGGAGTCCGCGCTGACCGGTGGGCGATCATCGAAGCGGTATTCGCTCCGGGCCTTGCGTGCTTCGGCGTCGCTTTCGACGTTGCCGCCAAAGCCGCGCGCTGATTCGGCCTCTCTCGATGCGGGTGGCGGCGCAGCCGGTGGCATCGATTGACGAACAGGTGCCACGGCGCCCGCTGCTTCGGGTGGCGCCGATTTGTTTGTCTGCTGCACCGCCTGCTCGCGACGCTCGTTGAGCGGTGTGCGGGTGTATTCCGATGCGCCGACTGCACGTTCGCGGCTGAGTCGACTGCCGGTCACGGTGAGGCTGTCGAGTTCGGTTTCATCGGCGACGGCATTGGCGCTGGCGGAGGCTGTCGCGGACGGACGTGGTTGCTGAGGTGATGGTGGTGGTGCCGCTGCTGGTGCCTTGTCTGCCAGCGCCGCATCCGCCATCGGCGCATCGGCGACGAACCGGGGTTCGGGCGGTGCGGCTGCGACTTTTGCTGCCGGTTTCCGCGCAGCAACGTCACGACGCGGGTCCGCGTCTTCCTTGGCAAGAGGCGGCGGCGGAGGCGGTGCTTCGCGTTGCAGGGAGGGTTCCAGAATCACCGCTCGAACGGTCTCTTCGACTTCCGCTGCCGGTGCGGAGGCCATGGCCGATTCCGCAGAACTGCCTTCGCCATCGCCCTGCAGGCGCCAGCCGATCCCGGCGGCAAGCACCAGCGATGCTGCCAAACCGAAACCGAGGGGCCATTGTGGTTTCGCTTTGCGGGGACGAAACGGGGTGACATTCGCGTCGGCGGGCGGGTCGATGATCGGAGCCACAACAAGCGGAGGCTCGGAGACCGCAGCACGCGCTGCCGCAAGGATCATGGCGTCGAGCGCAGGCGCGGGTTCGCGAGGCCCGCCCAGACGCGCGAGGCGTGCGGCGAGATCGCGTTCTTCCGGCGACAGTGGTTCGTTCGGCCTGCTCATGGGTTCAGTCTCTGGCGCAATTTTTCCATCGCGTAGCGCAGTCGCGATTTCACGGTTTCCCGGCCGACGCCGGTCATTTCGCCGATTTCCTCCAGACTCAGTTCCTGCTCCAGACGCAGCAGGACCACTTCCCGTTGCTCCTCCGGCAACTCGTCCAGTGCCAGCTGCAGCCGTCGTCGCTCCTCGAATTGTGAAAGTTGCCGCTCCGGCGTGTCTTCGTCGGGGACGCGCTCGGTGCGCTCATCGGCATCGTGCGGGGCCGGTGGCCGGTGCTGCAGCGCCCGCCAGTGGTCGGCAAGCCGGTTGTGCGCGATCCGGTACAACCAGGTCGAGAACGCCGCTTCCGGCTTCCAACTCTGACGGGCGGTGATCACACGTTGCCACACGTCCTGGAAAAATTCGTCGGCCAGTGCACCGTTGCCGTGCAGTTGACGGGCGAGAAAGCGGTACAGCTTGCCGCGATGGCGCTGGTAGAGGCGCTCGAACGCAGCCGCGTCGCCCGCCGCGTAGGCGAGCATGAGGCTTTCGTCGCTGACCTCTGCCACATCATTCATGTGTGTCAGGTTAAGGGGTAAGCCCCGCTTCGTGAAGCCTGTCGCGTTTCGCAGGGTGCGTCGGCGATGGACGACTGTGCTGGCGGAAGCGGTGCGCATGGGGCAAGGTCTGTGCCGGGCGACGGCAGCCGGATGGCCGCCGTCGCGTGCGGCTCAGTCCGCGATCATCCCGATCTGCGGCTGGTCGCCTGCGGTGATACGCCGCGCGGCATCGACAAGCTCGATGAATTCGGCGCGCTGTTTCCAGGGGTCGGCACCGCGAGAGGCATGTGCAGCCTGTGCAATGTTCTCCCAGGTCCAGGCGCCGATGTTCTTTCCGCCGCGCAGCGCGTCGGCGTAGGCGGCGACCGTGGACGCGAAGCGGAACGATTCGCTGGGGGGGGATTTTGCGAGGAGCCTGCTGGCCAGGATCGGCGTTTCGATCAGCTTGCTGGTGTCTTCGCCCGGCCGCTTGTAGCGCAGGCGAAGGTGCGCCAGTTCGCCTGCGACGACGCCTTCGGTCGTTTTCGGCTTCTCACCGTAGCGCAAAGCCGGCAAGCGCTCCGCACCCGAACCGACGAGGGTCAGCTCGTACAGCGCGGTCACTTGATGGCCTGCGCCGATGTCGCCGGCATCAACCTTGTCGTTGGCGAAGTCTTCACGGCGGAGCATGCGGTTTTCGTACCCGATCAGACGGTACTCGGCGACCCGCGCAGGGTTGAATTCGATCTGGATCTTCACGTCCTTGGCGATGGTCAGCAGGGTCGACTGCATTTCCTGCACCAGCACTTTGCGGGCTTCCTGGATCGTGTCGATGTAGGCGTGATTGCCATCGCCGACGTCGGCCAGACGTTCGGCCATCGCATCGTTGTAATTGCCCTGACCGAAACCGAGCGTGGTCAACGCGATGCCGTGTTTGCGCTGATCGCCGACCAGGGTTTCCAGCGCTTTCTGGTCGGTGGTGCCGACGTTGAAATCGCCGTCGGTCGCCAGGATCACCCGGTTCACGCCGTTCTTCACGTAGGCCTGCTTCGCCATGGCATAGGCGAGTTGGATGCCAGCGCCGCCATTGGTGCTGCCGCCCGCGCTGAGTTTGTCGAGAGCGCCCAGAATCCTGTCTTTATCGTTGCCCGGCGTGGGTTCGAGGACCAGCCCGGCGGAACCGGCATAGACCACGATCGACACCCGATCCTGTGGGCGCAGTTGTTCGACGAGTTGCGCGAACGACTGTTTCAGTAGCGGCAGCTTGTTTTCCTGATTCATCGAGCCGGAGGTGTCAATCAGGAAGACGAGATTGGACGGCGGCAGTTCGGCTTTCGGCACGTCGTAGCCCTTGATGCCGATCATCAGCAGCTGACGCTTGCCGTTCCACGGCGCGGCGGCGAGTTCGGTGGTGACCTTGAATGGGGTGCCGATGGATTTCGGGCCGGGATGGCCATAGTCGAAATAGTTCAGCATCTCTTCCGTACGCACCGCATCGGCCGGTGGGCGCACGCCGTCGCGCAGCATGCGGCGGACATTGCTGTAGCTGCCGGTGTCGACATCGATCGAGAACGTGGATACGGGCTCTTCACTGGCGCGACGTACCGGGTTGTCGTCGCGTTCCGCATATTGCTCGGTGTTGGTGACGTCCGGCATCGGCTCACGGGTGATCGTCATCGTGGGCATCGGCGGCGGTGATGCCGGCACATAGGCGAGGGCGTTGGCAGAGAGACTACCGGCGACTTTCCGCTCATGTGGACGTGCGATGCGAGAGCCGCTGACCTCGATTTTGTCCAGTTCCTGCCGTGCAGGTTTTGCGGCGATGGCTGCTGGGGCAGCGGCGGCATCGGTGATCGTTGTTGCGGTGTCGCCCTTGGCGCTCTCGCCGCTGGGCTTTGCCGCGTCCTGCCGCATTCGGCGCGCTTCGCTACTGGTGACAATCACGGACTGCAGCGCCTCTTCGTCGGCTGCGCTTGCGGCTTGTTCTCGCGCGGTGCCGACCTGTGCTTCGGCACGGTCGTCGTCAAGGGTCGTGGTGCGCTGGCACCCGGACAGCGCGAGCGCGCAGAGCACGGCGGCGGCGAGGGCTTGGGTGGTGAAGGGGCGAGGCTGCAGGTCGGCGGTGGAATGGTGCATGGCGGGTCTCCGTGAGTGGACAGGCCTGTTAACGCCCCATGCCGGGAACAGGGGTTAACGGGCGCGGATGACCCGTCGAAATTTTTTTCCGGATCGATGTCCGCTTTTCTGGCGAAGACGCGAACTACATGGCTACAACCTCGGTGTGCATCCCATGCCGCCGATGTTTCTGCCCGATAGGGAGTCGATGAGCGACAGGGCGAAACGTCTTGATCCAGGGGAATAATGTGGAAACACAGCGGTGTGGTAGTGCGGTGGTGTGGGTACTGGCTTCGTTCTGTATTGGCAGCGGCCAAGCCTTGGCGTTGGTGCGTGATGCAACGGACAGCGAGTTGCGGGCGTCGGATATCAAGGAAGTACGGATCGTTCCCCGGCCTGCGACGGATACGACCGATGATCATGCCTGTGCGCTTGTCGACATCTTGCTGAAAGGCAAGAGGAGCGGACGGCTGAAAGGCAAGGCGACCGCGACGTTGCTGGCCTCCAATGGTCGATTGCGTTTGCCTGGTACACGTCATGGAACGGGTGACGCGGACGCGTTCGCGGAAGGGTTCCAGCTCAGGATCGTCGAAGGTCAAGGTCAAGTGTGCCTGGAGATGATCGGCGAACCTCTGGCGCCGGCGCAGCTGAAGGTGTTCGTGCTGGGCTCGCGCACGGATGCCAATATCGAATTTCCGGAACGGATGGAGGCCCTGCGCGAAGACGGTGGCGCCATAGTTCCAGCGATGGCGCGGGCGCCGAATGGGCGCGTCAGGCAGCCGCTTGCTTCGCTGGAGCTTGCCCCTGAGATCGATTTCGCCTCGATCGAGTCCGGTGAAAAGACCGTATCCATCGTCGCAAGCTCCGCAGCGGTGCCGGCCGAGGTATATGCGCAACCGGCAGATACACCGGTCGAGGAAACACAGGACGCATCCACGCCGGAAACGCAGCTCAGAGACATCATCGCCGTGGGTCTGGTCGAAGGCGTGATCAATTTCGACAGCAAAAATCCACTGCGCCTCAGTCAGTCAAGGCCGAGCGATGGTTTTGAGGACCAGATCGAGAGCTGGTCGAGGACAAGTGGTGATGGCAAACGGAGCGCAGCTTTGCGCACCGCATTGTTTTTGAAGGGAAAAATCAAGGGCGATATGCTCTTGACGCTGAGCTATGACAGCGACAAGCCGGGGCGTGACCGGCTGTTCCGGGATATCGATCCGGAGCGCTGGTATCCGGTCTATGGAGACGCATCGACGGTCGGTTTCGAAGCCAGGAGCAGTAGCCGCTTGTTCCTGCGATTGGACAAGGACCGGCATTACCTGATGTATGGCGACATCACGACTGGAGACGGTTTCAGCCAGTCGGCGGGTCAGTCGACAGTCGCATCGTCACAGACACGCGATCTGGGTCAATACAACCGTGCTTTCGTCGGTGTTCGTGGGCATCTGGAAAATAATGCCGGTCATCTGGATGGCTACGCAGCGAACGATACTTTCCGACAGGTTGTCGAAGAGTTTCCCGGGCGCGGCTTGTCGGGTCCATATGCGGTCAGCAACAGCTCGCATGCCGTGCTGGGTAGCGATCGTATCGAGTTGATCGTGCGCGACCGGTACGCGCCGTCGCGCATCGTCAGTACGACCGCGCTACAGCGCTTCGTCGACTATACGTTCGAGCCTTTCAGTGGTCGCGTACTGTTCACGAAGCCGATTCCTTCTGTCGATGAATCGCTCAACCCCATATCGGTCAGGATCACATACGAGATCGATCAGGGTGGAGATCAATATTGGCTTTACGGTGTGAATGGACAATACCGTTTCAACCCTGTTTTCGAGGTGGGCGGCGGTTACGCGAAAGACGAAAACCCGCTGGCACCGTTCGAGTTGGCGAGCGCGAATGCGACCGTGAATTTCGGCGAGGACACGTGGTTGCGTGCTGAATACGCGCGGACGGAAAGTCTCGCAAATGCGATCGGCGGCAATCTCTACACGCTTGACCCATCGGCCGCGAGCGGTGAATCGCTCCAGGGCGATGCCTGGCGTGCCGAATTCGGCCACCATGGCGGGCGATTCGGTCTGTTCGTCTGGTTGGGCGAGAGCGATCGGAATTTCAACAATCCAGCGTCGTCTTTTCTCGGCGGGCGTCGACAGGCCGGGCTCAATGCGAGCGTTGCGCTGGGTGACGCCGAAACATCCACCGCTGCGCTGTACGGCGAAGGGCATTGGATCGAGGACACGTTGAGTGATGCATCAAGAACGCAGGCGCAGGTAGGTGTGCGCTTCGCACCGGCGCCGAAAATTACTTTGGAAATCGGTGCGAATCATGTGTCCGAACATGCAGGTCAGGCGCTGGGCAACGGGCTGAATGTTCCGGGGAATCTCGGCGCGCCGTATGGCGTGGGTGTGGTTTCGCCGGGCTTCGGCGGTGGTTTCTACGGTGGTAGCGCGAATGCGGTCAATCCGGGAACCGGGCAGACGTTGTACAACACCGGTGCAGGCTGGAGCACTGGTTACGGCAGTTGGGTCGGCAATGGATTGGCGGGCGTTCCCATCGACTACACCGCGTTGCGGGTGGCGGCGAAGTTCACACCGAACGACCAGATCGATCTGACTGCGGAAGTCGAGCAGGATTTGAATGAAAGCGAGCATCGCCGTGCGGCATTGGGTGCGGGCTTGCAGCTCAACGAAGCAGCGCGCATCTATGGTCGCTATGAGTTGAACACCGGCCTCAGTGCTGTGGCGACGACCTCCAGCGTTACTGACCCGGTGACGGGTCAGCGGATATCCAGCCCTTACCGGACGAACGCCTTCGTCGCCGGTGTCGAAACGCGCTACATGGAAGGTGGCACGTTGTTCAACGAATACCGCATGTATGACGCCTCGAGTGGACGCCAGGCGTTCCTGGCCACCGGCATCCGCAATGAATGGTACGTCGGGCCCATGCTGGCCTTGAATACGAGCCTTGAGCAGACGCGTGCGTTGGCCGGTGATGGTCAGAAATCGACTGCTGCAACCGTCAGTGCCGATTGGCGCCCGGATGAGCTGTGGCAACTCGGCGGACGTCTGGAATGGCGGCGCACCAGTCCTTTCGATGCGCAGAGTCAGACGGGATTGCCTGCGGCGGACTGGTTGGCGCAGGGCTATGACAGCTGGCTGTCGACATTGACTGCGGCACGCAAGCTCAATCGAGATTGGACGCTGCTGGCGCGGAATTATCATTTACGCAACGAATACGACAGCAGCCGTCCTGCCAGTTACGAGAACAGATTCCAGGCGGGCATCGCCTACCGGGATACCGATACCAATCGGTTCAATGTGCTTGGCAAATACGAGTATTGGACGAGGCGCGATACATCGCTGGACAGCTTCCAGGACAACGCTTTGCTGCCGACCGACGAAGGTTACGACAAGCATGTGGTGAGCGTGCATGCCGACTGGCATCCGGATCGCGTGTGGTGGCTGGACGGCCGTTTGGCCGCAAAGCGTCAAACAGACCATTTCGGCGATGGCAACGAACGCTTTTCGGCGTATCTGCTCGGTGGCCGCGTGACCTGGGATCTGAGTGAGCGCTGGGATGTCAGTGCGCTGGGCTACCGGATGTGGAGTCCCGGCGGCAGTCGCCAATACGCGCTGGGTGCGGAGCTCGGCTTCTTGCTCAAATCGAACATCTGGCTGTCCGCTGGTTACAACGCTCGCGGGTTCAGTGATGACGATCTGACCAGCGGCGAATACACCAACCAGGGCGCCTATCTGCGCCTGCGATTCAAGTTCGACGAAACCCTGTTCCGCGGCAACGATCCCGCGATCAATCCCGCCTTGTCGCCGTGAGGAAACGCGCATGAAAATTTCGACTCAAAAACACACGAACACGACCCAATCTGTCCGATTCAAGCATGTGCTGCCGGTGTTGTCGGCGCTGGCGCTGGTATGCCCTTTGCTGGTGTTTGCGCAGGATCTTCAGCCGCAGGCCGAACGCACCAGCTACACGAACATCCATGCGGACTACCAGACCTACGATGCAATGCAGGCACGGATCAAAGGCCTGAACGACCGAGGCATTCGAGTTGATGATTATCATCTTTCGAAAGCGCAGTGCTGGCTGGATACCAGCTATCACGAATACACGCGCAATGATCGTGGCGGTTATCCGCAGGCTGCGTTGAGCGAAGCGGCGACATTGATCGAAGCGCTGCAGAAAGGCGAAAAACCCGGATGGGAAACGCCGCTGGTCAACGGTGCGGAGAGGCTTCGTCCAGACCTGTGGGCGCGCTACGATGCGCTCAAAACCTCCAACGGTTTCTCGTGCGCGGCGCAGGCAACCGCATGTGCGGAAGTCGAGCTGGTGCATGCAGGCAATGAAATCCACGATGGCGGTTGGCGGCACGCCAAGCCCTATATCCAGATCGCGGAAGATCTGGTGAGCCGTGCCGAGCGTCAGGCGCAGGTGTGCGGTCCAACGCCGTCGCCGGCACCGCAGGTCGAAAATTTCGAATTGTCGGCTGATGCGTTGTTCGACTTCGATCGCGGCGATCTGGATGGGTTGTTGCCGGCGGGACGCGCCGAGCTGAACAACCTTGCGGAACGTCTGGAACGCAGCTATGCGCAGATCGACGATATCCGCATCGTGGGTCATACCGACCGGTTGGGGAGCGATATGTACAACCAGAGGCTCTCCGAGCAGCGCGCTTCGACGATCAAAGGCTATCTGCAGTCGCGTGGCATGTCCGTCCCGATTCATGCGCAGGGTGTCGGTGAACGGCAGCCGACCGGCCTGACTTCGGTATGCATCGGCGAACGGGCGACGCTTGAATTGAAGGCGTGTCTGCAGCCGGATCGCAGAGTCGGGGTGCAGATCACCGGAACCAAGCGCGTCACGCGATAAGCGAAGTGTGCGCAAGCGCCGATATGGCGTTTGCCGATTGAAATTTTTTTGCGGCCGCGGGCAACTCCCGACGGCCCGCTGGGGGAGTCATGTCAGTTCTGCAATTCGTACGTCGTCAATCTGCGGTGTATCCGGTCGCGCCGCCGCTGCGATCTGTGTTTCGACGACCCAATGCGCCTTTGCGACCGCTGTCTGTGTTGTTGCTTGCCGTCTGCGCGCCATTTGCCGCGCAAGTACACGCAGCGCCGACAGCGGTCGAGGTGTGCAAGCTGGTCGAAACCAATCAGGACACGCGCAATGATGGCGGTAGGTTCAATTTCGGGTTGAACACCAATCTGGGCAGTTTCGGTGCCATCGATATCGATGCGTTCGAGAGCGGCACGAATTCCGGATTGCAGTGCGCGCCATCGACTGCAGTGCCGACTGGTGCAAGCAGTCTCACGCTCAGTGAAGTCTTCCCCGCAGGCTGGTTGAGTTCTCCGGGCCTGCCGGCACGCCCCAGTTGGGTGTTCACCGGGACGGGGCTTCCGGCAGCAGGTATCAGTGGTTCCACCCAGACCGCCACGTTGTCCACTGCCGATTTCGCCAGTGCGAATGGCATCGTGCGCATCGTCTTTACCAATCGACGCCAAAGGCAACTCACGGTCTGTACCCGCGTGGAAGACAATGGTCAGGCACCGGCAAGCCAGGGCCAGACATGGAGCATCACGATCGGTCAGACGAGTAACGCGAGTAACGTATTCAGTCTGATTGCGAACGAAGGACAGCCTGCACTCTGTTCGACGATTCCCTATAACTTCAACGGCACTGCGGATTTTACGCTGTCTCAAAACGGGTATCCCGCTTCAACGCCTGCGGCTGCAGGCTATCCCCGGTATGAGCTTCGTGACGAGACCAATGCACTGGTGGCCAGTGGGCCTCGACCTCCCACGAGCAGGATCGGCGTTGGCGTCGGCCAGGGCGATCTGACCCTCACGGTCATCAACCGCTATGCGGCAAGGCGTACTGTCAGGTTGTGCGAGGCTGTCGAGAACAGTCCGGGGTACACGACATCGGATGGATTCGGCTATAAATCGATATCACCGATCAATACTCAATATCTGCCGAGCATCTCCAACAGTCAGGTCGTCTGCAATGCGTATCAGATCTCGGATGAGATCGCGAGCATCCCCTTCAGTCAATTCCGCTATCCGGCCAACTGGACTGGCAACGCGACCGGTTACCCGCGCTGGGAAATGTATGTTGATGATGGCCTGTCGACACGGACGGGCACACGGCTTGCCGCAGGCCTCAATCTGGCCACGGGCACTGCTGCCTCCGGTGGCATGGGCGGCTTCCTGAATCTTGATTCCGTTGCAGCTGGCAACAGCGACGTGAAGCTGGTGTTCGTCAATGCGATCGGCAGTTATGGCAACAGCGCCAGCGATGCTTCCGGAAACACCGGTGAATTCATTCGTTTCTGCAAAGAAGTCGAAGACAACAACAATGGTGTTGTGGAAACATGGAACGGCACGCTGTTCGCCCGGGGTCTGGCGGCATGGCGGTCGAGTCCTAACGCGGCGGAAGGTGCACGCGTCTGTCTCGGAGGCATTGCCAAGCATGATTTCACCACTGCCACGAGTGACATGGTCAGTGAAAGTTTCATGCCTGCACAATGGCCAGGCGACCAATTGGGGTATCCGCGTCTGCAGCTGCGCAGCCCGGCGGGCGATGCAGGCGGGAATGGACCGATCGGTTCGGGTGGGTTGGTCAATGACTTCGGCACCCTGGTGCCCCTGACGGTCGGCACCACGCTGCGGTGGACGGTCTCTTCCTCCTCGAATTTTCTTGCTTCGATCAACAGTCTGCCGCGGGGCGACTATTCGCTGAACTTCGTCAATCGTGCGGCCGCATCGCGCAGCATGCGGATCTGTACGCGCCTGGAAGACAACGGCATTGCGCCCGCAGGCGAAAGCAATCGACTGGGCGTCGAGAATGGCGCAGCTGTTTGCGAAACCCAAGCGCGAGCCATTCCGAACAGCACGGACCCGATCGAGTTTTTTCTGCAACTATCAACGACCGGTGGCAATGCCGCCAGCAAGGGCGTATTGCCCGGATATGGTTTCCTCGAATTCACCGACGACACCGGCAGCTGCAACGGAAGAGTCAGCAGTGCGGACATCATTGCGACGCGTCCGGCGGGTAGCAGCGCAGGCATCTCCGCTGGCATTACGCCGCAAGGTGCCAGCCCGGGCCCGTACGGCACGATCGTGTTGATGAGGACACCGCCAGGATTAGCCGAAACCACCTCCAATGACCTCTATGTCGCCGCTGGCTCGGCCGCATGCACCGGAAATATCACTGCGACCTGGGTGTTCCGCATCGCGCCTGCCATGACGGCATGCAAGCAAGTGCTGTCGAACGGTGATGCGGTCGTGGATGGCGGTATTTTCGAGTTGGCGATGCGGGCGAATTCAGCGGCCTCTGCATCGATCAACGAGTCGGTGACCGCGAGTGAGGGTGGCGCTGCGGCCTGCATGAGTCATCCGTTCCCGGTGAGCTACGCCCAAAGTCAATTTGGCGCGTCCGAAGCGATGCCAGCAGGCTATTCCGGGTTGACGCCCAGCTACCCGCGTTGGGAGCTTCGCGCAAAGAACCGGCCCGATCCAGGCGGTAATCCGCTCGGTGCGGTCATCGCCAGCGGCCAGAACAGCCTGCAGATGCCCGACCGCCCACTCGTTCCCGCAGCCACGCCGCAGGCCGTGCAGGAATACATCGACAATGGCGATCTGACGGTGCTATTCCTCAATCGTCGTGGTTTGAATCGCTTCATGCGCGTTTGCACAGAGCTTGCAGACAATGGCGATGCCAACGTGTTGTCGGGCACCGTCGGCTTTGCAGGCTCGCTCGGCGCGACGACGCTGCCAGGACAAAGCGTCAATGCCACTGAAGGTGTCACCGTCGATTTGGCGAGCGGCAGGCAGTGTTCCGCAGAGATCGATATCACGAATCTTGATCCCGTCGCGGTAAGTGCGCTGTTGACCCAGCAACTGCCGGCCACCTGGCTCGGTCAATACGCTGTGTCGTGGCAGGTCTATAACCAGAATGCGGTCACCACCGCGCAGCAAGGCACTGGCAACACTGCGAACGTGGATCTGCTCACGGTCGGTACCAGCGATTTCGACGTGGTGTTCAGCATCAGCGAAGCAGCGCCGACGAACGGGACATTGACCGTCAACAAAGTGATCGCTGGCGGAGTTGCAGGTTATGTCCCCGCGACCGGCTTCAATGTGTATGCGGAATGCAGCCTGCCTGCAGCCAATACGCGTTACCCGAGTTCGGGCTTCGTATCGGTGACGACGGCGGCACCGGCAGTGATCGCCAACATTCCGGTCGGCGCGAATTGTGTGCTTGTCGAAGACCTCGACACGCGTCCTGCACCGCCAGTGGGATATCGATGGCGTGCGCCGACGTACAACGTTGCCGGTCCGATTCCGGCCACGGGCACCGTCAATGGCACGGTCACCAATCCACTGGCGGCCCTGCAGGCCCCGGAGGTGTTGAAGACAGGCCGCATCATCGACGCGCAAACGTCGGAGTGGACGGTTCAACTGGTCAACAACGCGGCCGCCAACGCGGGGCAGGCGCTGCTGACCGTGGTGATGGCTGATGTCCTGCCCTCCAATCTGACGTACGTGGATGCGTCCCTCTCGTGCTCTGTGCAGAGCGCGAGCGGCCAGACCCGCGTCGTGGATTGCCTTTTCGATGCAGCGACAGCGACCATCTCGGTCACCGGGGACCTTGCCTACACCAGCAGTAACGACCCTGCGACGGCGCCGGAACGCATCACGGTCGTGTTCCGCGCGACCCTGAGCGCTGGGGACAATGTCAGCAATACCGCCTGCGCTGCGAATGCCGCAGTCTCCTCAGCGAACAGCGACGATGCGCAGTGCTCGACGGCCGAAGTGGGGTCGCCATCGGTGACTGTGCGCAAGTCGTCTGATCCCGCGAGTGGGAGCGAGGTATCGCCGGGTCAGACCGTCACGTACACGTTGACGGTAGCCGTTGCGAATACGCAGACGAATGCAGCAGTGGTACTGACCGACACGTTGAGTGCGGGTCAGACCTTCGTGCCGGGCTCCTTGCCGGCGGCGTGCAGCGCAACGGGTCAAGTCATCACTTGCACACTGCCGGCAGGTACGCCGGTGGGGAGTTATCCCTTCAGCTACCAGACGACGGTGGATGCCAGTGCGACCGGCGCCATCAGCAATGCCGTGGTGCCGACGGGTGCCGTGTGTCCGGCTGCGGCCGATTGCGAGACACGGCACCCCGTCGCTGCGGTGCTGAATCTGGTGAAGACGGCGATCGGTACGCCGCAAGCCATCGCAGGCAGTGTCGATGAATTCCTGGTGCGCTATCGCATTCTGGTGCGCAATACCGGTGGCAGTAGCGGCGTCTACGATCTGTCTGATGCGCCGCAGTTCGAAAGCGACGCTACCGTAGTGACGTTTACCGCAACACTGAACAACACGGTGTTGTCCGGTGTCAGCGGGATCGGGCCGTGGATCCTTGTGACCGGACGTCCGTTGGCTGCCGGTGGTCAGGACGAATACCTGCTGGACGTGCGCGTTCGTATCACGCCTGGGTCCGATCAGAGCAACGATGCATGCACAGGCAGCCCCGGCAATGGCCTGTTCAATCTGGCGACATTGTCGAGTGCCGGCAACACGCGTGAAAGCAGCGCCTGCGTCAATACACCGACGCCCTCGACAGCGGCGCAACTGACGCTCGAGAAGCGTGGCTCGACCAGTGAAGCCGAAGTCGGCGATCTGGTGACGTACACCCTCCGCATTCGCAACAACAGCACCGGGATCGCACTGCAGCCAGTGGTGGTGGATCGTCTTCCGGCGGGCTTCCAGTTGTTGGGCAGCCAATTGGCTGTCAATGGTGCGACGTTGCTCTCACTGAATGGCGCGCCGGGCCCGGTGCTGCAGATCGCACTGGATCGGATCGATCCGGGTCAGGAGGTCACGGTCACCTACCGGGTGCGGGTCGGTGTCGGCGCGCTCGAAGGTGACGGTATCAACCGTGCCCAGACGTATTGCGTGGCGACGGCCGGTGGTGCCAGCGCGTCGTGCTCGAACGAAGATCGTTGGCAGGTGCGGTTGAGCGGCGGCGTCTTTGGTTCCGAAGGCTGTGTGGTCGGCGACATCTACGTGGACAGCAATTTGAATTCGCGCAAAGACCACGAGGAAATCGGCATTCCAGATGTGCGCATGTACTTCGAGGACGGCACTTACATGATCAGTGACATCGAAGGCAAGTACAGCTATTGCGGCTTGCGTCCCGTGACCCATGTCCTGAAGGTGGATGCGACGACATTGCCCGAAGGCAGCCGCTTGTTGACCAGCAGCGGTCGCAACATGGGCGACGCCAACAGTCTGTTCATCGATCTCAAGGCCGGCGAGATGTTGCGTGCAGATTTCATCGAAGGCTCGGGTAACTTGGATGTGCTCGAACGCGTCAAGGTGCGTCGCAAACGCGAAGTCGAGGAAGCAAGAAAAGGGGCGGGCCATCCCCGCCTCGAACCTGCGGCAAACGGCATGCAGGAAACACGCAGACGCTAGGCATGTCTGCTTCCACCGTCACCGTCACCGTGGGCGTCATTGATCGATGTTGGTGGACTGGGTCGCGCACGGCTGCACGTGCAACATTCGCTGTGCAGGCAATGGACTGTGTAGACAACGGATTTTGTCGGGGACGTGCGACGTCATGGCTGATCGGCCATGACGTCGTGGATCTCAGCTGCGGATATCGCCTGTAGATCGCAGCTGCTGTGAAATTTTCATACGTCTGTCTTGTGGTGTTGTGATCAGGCAGTGCTGAACGCGGACGGGCAGCGTGAGCTGCCCGTCCGGAACAGCGGCCATGGTGGTATTCAGAAGCGATAGTCGATCTTGGCGTAGTAGTAGGCGCCATTGATGCCGAAGGGCAAGGTTTCCCAGCCATAGGTGAAGCCGAGCTGCGGGAACGGGAAGGCGTTCGTCGCATCCCACTTGTCCGGGTAGGTGTCGAAGATGTTGTTGCCGCCGATGCTGATCCGCAGCTTGTCGCTGACGTTCCAGCCGAGTGCGGCGTCGAACAGCGTGGCGCCGTCCCACGTCTGCTTGAAGCCGGGCGTGAACCCTTCGCCGGCCACTGCGCCGTAATAGTTCGCGCGCAGGGTCCAATCCCATTTGTTGCGGGTCCACACGCCCTGCAGGACGTGATGCGCGCCCGGCTGGCCTTCTTCGATCAGCGTGACCTGGCTGTCGTCGAACAGCTGCTGCGGGGTGAGGATCGCCGACTGCGAACGTCGCGAGGTGACTTCGGTCTTGTTCCAGTGCAGCAATGCGGTGAGGTCGAGCATACCGCCGCCGGCTTCTGCACTGAACTCGCCGACGATATCGATGCCGGTGGTCTTGGTGTCGATGGCATTGGTGAAGAACTGCGCCTGGGCGACGCCGAACGGCGCCAGAATCGCGCGGATCGGGCAGTTGCTGTTGGTGCCGTTGCAGGCGAGACCATCGGTGCCGATGCTTTCCGGCGCGATGTTGCTGGAGAAGATGATGCGGTCGTCGATGTCGATACGGAACACGTCGGCGGTCAGGCTGAAATGTTCGTTCGGGCGCCAAGTGAAGCCGAGGCTGACGTTCTTGGATTCTTCTTCTTTCAGCGGGTCGATGCCGAAGGCGCGGGTCACGGCGCTGTCCTGGCGCGCGGTCAGCGTGTCGGCCAGAAGGCCGGTGGTCGGATCGATGTTGGTCGAACGCTGGCTGTAGAACAACTGCTGCACGCCCGGGGCACGGAAGCCGGTGGAGACTGTGCTGCGGACCGCGAAGGTGTCGGTGAAGTCATAGCGCAACGACAGCTTGCCGGTGGTGGTGTTGCCGAAGTCGGAGTAGTCCTCGAAGCGGACTGCGCCGCCGACCAGGAACTTGTCGCCGAAGCGGGTTTCGGCATCGGCATACAGCGCGTAGTTGTGGCGACCTTCATCGACTTCTTCGTTCGGCGAAAAGCCGGGGAAGCCCTGGATGCCCGGCGCAGCGAAACCACCGTTCTGATCCAGGATCACGATCGACGGATCATTGGTGCGGCCGTAGGTGTACGACACCGGGTCGCCGGCTTCGATCGCGTAATTCTCGCGACGGTATTCTGCGCCGAAAGCGAGGCTGAGCGGCTCGCTGTTGCCGATGTCCATGCTGCCGCGCACATCGAAATTGACGGTCGTCTGGTCGAATTTCAGGGTGCCGGTGTCGGCCGAGGTTGGCGATGCGCCGTAGATTCCGGTGCCGTTCGGCTCGTACCACCAGCTGACGTTGACCGAATTGCGCTCGTGGAAACCGAAGCGGCTGCGACCGTGGTTCAACGAGACATCCCAGTCCCACTTGTCGTTGAACTGTGAGCGATAGCCGACTGCGAGCGAGCCGTCGTCGACCGTGGTGATGATGTTCGGCAGGAAGCCATTGGGATACAGGTCGGGAACGGTGCGGCCGTCACCGGCGCTGCGGTAGAAGCCGGAGGAATCGCCTTCGCGACGCGACAGACCGCCGAACCAGTAGAGTTCGCCGGCGCCGAGGCCGAGCCCGCCGTTGATCCACAGATAGGCATCGGTGGCGTCGGCGTCGCCGATGCGCTGGGTCACGCGCGGCGGGCTCACGCGCAAAGTGTCTTTGCCGGCGCGGTTGGTTTCACCACGATCACGGTATTCGACGCTGACATTGAGGAAGCCGTCGTCGCCGAGCGCGAAGCCGTGATTGAGACCCCCATGGAGCACTTCGCCGTCGCCTTCGCGGGTCTGGCCGGCTTCGAAGAACAACTGGGTTTCCTTCGTCTGCTTTTTCAGCACGATGTTGATCACGCCGGCGATGGCGTCGGAGCCGTACTGCGCCGCAGCGCCATCACGCAGGACTTCGATGCGGTCGATCGCGGTGACCGGAATGGCATTGATATCGGTGCCGGCGGAGCCGCGTGCGACGGTCTGCTGTACGTTCACCAGCGCTTGCTGGTGACGACGCTTGCCGTTGACGAGGACCAGGACCTGGTCGGGGCCGAGTGCGCGCAGTGTCGCCGGGCGGAGGATGTCGGTGCCATCGCTGATGGTGGTGCGCGAGAAGTTGAAGCTGGGCTCCAGCATCTGCAGCAGTTGGCCGAGTTCGCGTGCGCCGGTGCGTTCGATCTGCTCCGTGCGGATGATGTCCACCGGTGCGGCGGTTTCGGAAGCGGTGCGGTTTTTGGCGCGGCTGCCGAGGACGGTGATGGCGTCGAGATCGCCAGCATTTTCACCGGCCGGCGTGTCCTGAGCCAAGGCGGGCAGGGCGATGCTCAGCGACAGGGCGAGGGCGGTGAGTACGGGGGCGGCACGGTGGCTGCGTGACAATCGATATGACATGGGCGGGATCTCCTGATCCAAGGATGAAGCGGGTGAAATTCCTGTTTCGACGCTCCCCTCAGCGCCGGCCAAGCGGTGTCTTGCTTCGCAATCGGCGGCATAAATAACATTTTTTTAGCAATGAGGTGTAGCCGGTGTGCACGGATTGTCATCCCGGCGTGCTACGGGGACGGGGCTGGGGTAGGCTGGCCCATCAACGGGGGAGTGCACTATGGGTAACGACGGGGTCATCGCAGCTCCGGCCCAGAGCGGGCCGCATCACCGCTTGGCGCGGATGGCTGGCGAATGGCAGGGTATCTACCGGCTCTGGTTCGAGCACGACATGCTCGCTGCCGAATCCAGCCAGAGCGGCACCCTGCGCGCCATGCTGGGCGGGCGGTTCCTGCTGCACGAATACAGCTGGGAATTCGATGGGCGTACATATGCGGGCATCGCGCTCTATGGCTACCACATCGACGAGAAACGCTGGGAGTGCGCCTGGGTCGACAGTTTCCATACCGGCAGCTCGATCATGTTCTCGCAGGCGCGGAGCGATGCGGGTGAAGATGCCGCTTCAGCCTACTTTGCGGTGCTGGGCAGCTACGGCGATGGCAAGACCCCGCCGGGGCCGCGTTGGGGCTGGAAGACCGAGATCGAACAGTCCGACGATCGTCACCTCACGATCACGATGACCAATATCTCGCCCGACGGCGTCGAAGCGAAGGCGGTCGAAGTGGAGTATGTCCGGGTCGATTGAGGGCTGCTGCGGCGGATGTGCGATTCATGTACGCGATTCATCCGGTACGTGAGGAGGCGCCGTCGATCAACGCAGTTGTGACCGCATCCAGCATCTTCAGGTCCGGGACCAGGCGTTCGACGAACAGGAACTGGCCGACCGGGTTGTTCTCCAGGAAGACATGTGTGCCCTCCGGCGTTTCGATCAGATCGATCGCGCCGAAAACGAGGCCGTAGCTGTGGACGAACTCGATGCACCGACGCTGCAAGTCAGGCGACAGCGTTGCCGCTTCGTAGCGGATCGGAACCCGGATATTGCGGAAATCGACGGAGGTGCGCGCGTCGTCCTGTGAGTGGATCCTCGCCACGAAGATTTCATCGCCGATGACAGTCACCCGCAGTTCGTGCTGTTTCCGCACATGGCGCTGGAAGAGGCAAGGGACCGCTGCGACCGCGTCGAGCATTGCATCGTGATCGTCGGTGATGCGTGTTGTCGGCAGGCCGGGCGTGAGCCGTTCTTCAGGCGCCACCAGCTCGGCGCCGAGGTCTGCGGAGGCCATCGTCTTGAAGATGATGTCATCTTCGTTCTGCATGCGGAACGCGCGCACGGAGGCGGGCTGGTTTCCGATCAGCGTGTCGGGTACGGAAAAACCATGCCGGGCAGCGCGGATCAATTGTTCTCCTTTCCATAGCGCAGCGCGGATCGCCAGCGGATGGCTCATCCAGTAACAGTCGAGGGACATCAGCATGCTGAAGAGCGCATGTTCGGTCTCCGCCCGCGCGTAAGCTTCTTCCTGTACACCCATGTCGGGATCGGCGAAAGCGAAAGCCGCCGTCTTGCGCGTCCAGATTGCGCCGATCGCGTCAAGGCGCAGCGACGCTCCATCTGCCGATATCAACTCCCCGCCTGCCTGCCCGCTCGCTGATATGCGGAAATCGAAACGGTAGTCTCTCGGAAAGCGATCGAGATCCAGGCGGAAGACCCGGGCACCACGTGCGCGCAACGCCTCTTCGACCAGCTGCGCGTGCAGGTCCTGTTGGAAACTGATGATGAGGATGTCCCGTTCCATGGCATCCGGAGGCTGTTGGGTGAAGTGGGGCTCGGAAAAGCGGTTTGTCCGGCGCTGTCGAGCGGGGTATCCATTCGCGCGAAGAGCCCCGTTCGGGGCTCTTCGCTGGTGCCGCAGTTCGATTCAAGGCACCGTTGCGTGATTCAACACCAGACGCCGTTATCGCGGCCGAACCCGGTGCCGTAGCGGTAATCGCCGGTATGGGTCGGATCAGTACAGCCGGCAACGGCAACGTCGTCGCGTGCGGTCCACTTGCCATCCTGCTCTTTCTTGTTTTCGCTTTCTTTCGCAACGAGTTTGAATGCGAATGCTTTCTGGGTCTTGTCCATGATTGGAATTCCTTGAATGGGCTGAGTCGAATGATGCGCACTTCTGTGTGCGGCCCGCCCCTGAAGCTTGCTTCCGGGCCCCGCAGCAGTATCACGGCACGGCGGCGGGCGTCAATGTGGGTTTGATGCTTTGGTGTGTGCTGCCCGGCACCATTTCATGCCTGCGGGAGGAGGGCGCGCAGGTGGTGGAATGGCCGGGGTGTCCGATGTCACGTTTCGCATGGAAAAGCGGGTCGTAGTCGTATTTGATTCCGGGATCGAACCGACATGTGTTGTGCTTGTCCGCTTGTAGACGCCGCTTGCCTCCATGCGGTGTCGATCCGTTGCAGGTTCGTGTGCATCCCATCCTGCATCGGAGGCCGCATCAAGCGCGGCTCCTGTTCTCTTGACGATTGCATTGAAGGTGCGATCGGCCACCATTTCCTTTGGCAGCGGGTTCAGCTTCCGCTTTCGCCTTCCACCCGGACACGGAGGATGCCGTCCTGCAGCCGTGCACCAAGAAGGTCACCGATGTGGGCGTCTTCGATACGCCGCACGATCCGGCCGTCGTCATGCTGCAGGATCGCGTATCCGCGCGCGACCGTCGCCAGCGGGCTCACTGCTTCCAGCGACCGTGCCAGTCCGTGCAGACGTAGTGCGTGTCGCTGCAGCGCGCGCACGGTCGCGGCCTGTGGGCGCGGAGCCAGTGACTGCAGTCGGTCGCGCAGCAACAACAGCCGCCGTTGTGGTCTTGCGGCATGCAGGACTGCGGCGTCATGTCTTAGTTGAGCGCGCCGGCGTTGATCTGCTTGTGTCCACGCAGCATGCAGTCGACGCAGTGCGTCCTGTTGTCGGCGGCGGAATGCATCGAGCCGTGCCTGCGGTCGCAGTGCCTGCAGCCGCAACGCAGCGCGGTCGGCGCGTTGTGCGGCGTGGTGGAGTTGGCGTTCGTGCATCGACTGCAGTCGACGCATCTGTGCGCGGAGATGCGCGGCGAGATCGGTGCGATCCGGTACCAGCAGTTCGGCCGCGACCGAGGGCGTTGGCGCGCGCAGGTCGGCGGCGAAATCGGCGAGGCTGACGTCCACCTCATGGCCGACCGCCGATACCACCGGTACTGGAGAGGCGGCGATCGCCCGCGCCAGGGCTTCATCGTTGAACGCCCACAGATCTTCGAGTGAGCCGCCACCACGGGTGACCAGCAGGGCGTCGTAACGGCCGCTGCGGCCGGCGGACTGCAGCATGCGTACGATCTGCGCCGCGGCGGTATCGCCCTGTACCGGGACCGGCAGAATGTCGACTTCCACCAGCGGAAAGCGCCGCTGCAGTACGCTCAAAACATCGCGCACCGCCGCGCCGCTGGGCGAGGTGAGGATGCCGAGCCGGCGCACATGCGCGGACAGGGGGCGCTTGCGGGACTGATCGAACAAGCCTTCGGCCTGCAGCTTGGCCTTCAGCTGCTCGTAGGCCCGCCGCAATGCGCCTTCGCCGGCTTCTTCCATGGTGTCGAGGATCAGCTGGTAGTCGCCGCGCGCCTCGTACAGGGTCAGGCGCCCGCGTGCGAGCACCCGCAGGCCCTCGCGCGGAGTGAACTTGAGCCACTGGCTTTTGGGCTTGAACAGCGCGCAGCGGACCTGAGCGCGCTCGTCTTTCAGCGTGAAATACAGATGCCCGGATGAAGGGCGCGACAGATTGCCGAGCTCGCCTTCGACCCAGATCAATGGAAAGGCATCTTCGAGCAGATTGCGGGCGAGGGCATTGAGCTGACTGGGGGTCAGCGCCTTGCGGTCGTCGCTGGGGGAGAGGGCGGACATCGAGACAGGATACTGGAATCGAAAATATCGCCCCGGTAGAGCGGCCTTCAGGCCGCCGCTCCGCCAGACAGGACGGATAAAGAGTAGCGGCCTGAAGGTCGCTCTACCGGCCAACGGGTAGAATGACGGCCATGTCCGCACAACCCTTGCCCTGCCAATCCGAAGCCGCCGCGCCGATCTTTGGCCCCGAGTCGCGCCGCTCCACCCGCCAGGTCCACGTTGGTGGCGTTGCCGTCGGCGGCGATGCGCCGGTTGTGGTGCAGTCGATGACCAATACCGACACCGCCGATGTCGCCGGCACGGTGAAACAGGTCGCCCAACTGTGGCGCGCGGGCTCGGAGCTGGTGCGGGTGACGGTCAACAATGCCGAATCTGCCGCTGCAGTGCCTCGAATCGTCGAGAAGCTGGCGATGATGGGGATTACCGTCCCGATCATCGGCGACTTCCACTACAACGGGCACCAACTGCTTTCCGCCGAGCCGGCCTGCGCCGAAGCCTTGGCGAAGTACCGCATCAACCCGGGCAACGTCGGTTTCGGCAAGAAGCGCGACACCCAGTTCGCGCAGCTCATCGAGTTCGCGATCCAGTACGACAAACCGGTGCGCATCGGCGCCAACTGGGGCTCGCTGGATCAATCGCTGGCCGCGCAGTTGATGGACGAGAACGCCCAGCGCGCAACGCCGTGGGATGCCGGTCGCGTGTTGCGCGAGGCGCTGATCCGTTCGGCGCTGGATTCGGCAGAACGCGCAGTGGAGATTGGTCTGGCGCGCGAACGCATCATCCTCAGCGCCAAAGTCAGCGGCGTGCAGGAACTCATCGCCGTATATCGCGATCTCGCCCTGCGTTCGGATTTCGCGCTGCACTTGGGGCTGACTGAAGCGGGTATCGGCAGCAAGGGCATCGTTGCGTCATCGGCCGCGCTGGCGGTGTTGATGCAGGAAGGCATCGGCGACACGATCCGTATTTCGCTGACGCCGGATCCCGGCGCGTCGCGGACCCAGGAAGTCATCGTCGCGCAGGAACTGCTGCAGACCATGGGTCTGCGAGCGTTCACGCCGATGGTCACCGCATGCCCCGGCTGCGGGCGCACCACGTCGGAGTTCTTCCAGGAACTCGCGAAAGTGGTGCAGGAACACGTCCGCGACAAGATGCCGGAGTGGAAGATCACCCATCCTGGTGCGGAAAATCTCACGCTGGCGGTGATGGGCTGCGTGGTCAACGGCCCGGGCGAATCGCGTCACGCGAACATCGGCATTTCCCTGCCGGGCACCGGTGAAGCGCCGGCGGCGCCAGTATTTGTCGACGGCGAAAAAAGCGTCACGCTGCGAGGCGATCGCATCGCGCATGAATTCCTCGGCATCATCGACGGCTACGTCGAGCGCAAGTACGGGCGTGACGCGAACGCGGGCTGAGATCGTCGCGATGTTGCGTGAGGATGTCCGCTTCGGTCTGGACTTCCTGCGGCGCAGACTGTTGCGGTTGTCGCTGCTCTTCGTCGGTCTGTTGCTGCCGCTGTGGGGGTTTGCCGAGCTCGCCGACGACGTGCGCGAGCGCGAACCGTTTCCGTTCGATGAGCCGATCCTGCGTTTCGCGCATGCGCTGGCCTACGATGGGCTGGATCAGATCGTCCTGTTCTTTTCCGCGATCGGTTATCGCGACGGAGTGGTGCCGTTCGATATCGCATTGATCCTCGCACTGGCCTGGTACCGACGGACACGGGAAGGTCTGTTCGCAGGTGTCGCGATCATCGGCTCGGCCCTGTTGAACATGGCGACGAAATCGTTCTTCGCACGTGACCGCCCGCGCCTCTGGGAGTCGATCGCCCCGGAAACCACCTACAGCTTTCCCAGCGGACACGCGATGGGGTCGGCCACGCTGGGATGTGTCCTGTTGTTGTTGGTCTGGCACACACGGTGGCGGTGGCCGGTGGCGACGGTGGTGGCCGCGTTCGTCGCCATGATCGGCTTCTCCAGGGTCTATCTGGGAGTGCACTACCCATCCGACATCCTGGCCGGCTGGGCGGCGGCCTCGGCATGGGCGGTAGCGGTCTATACCCTGTTTTTTCGCAATGGCGTACGACCGTGGGGCACCGCGAATGGCATGTCGGGCATATAACCATTCGTCATGTGATGCCGTGGTCGTGAAACACCGGCGAAATCGATGGCCACCGCTTGTTCCACATGGAAGTCACATTTTGGGGCTATCCTGTGCCGTGCAAAGCTTTACACTCGCTGAAGTCGTCGGCCTCAGGGGTGTAGCTATGGCCGGGACGGCTCAGGGGTCGCATGCGGTCGCATGCTGGGTTTCGTCGACTTTCACATGACCTGCCGATCATTTTTATGGGGAACACCATGTCGAATATGAAAAAATGGGGCGTAGCTTTCGCAGCACTTGCGATAGCCTCGGCGGCAAGCGCCGCGTCTTACCGGTACTTTTCACTGCGTTTCGAACGCCAGCCCGCTGTCGCGATGCAGCCGGTGTCGGCGCAGGCCGTCAGGACTGCTGGACCCAGAGTCGCCCCGGTGTCGGGTGCGCAACTCTTTACGAACATGGAAACGTTCAATCAGGGCAACGGTGGGGTCAACACCCCGGCGGCGGCCAAGGCTGGTTCCAAGGACAGTCGTGGCACCTATATCGTGATCTTCCGTGAAGACGCGCTCGCCAGCTACAAGGGCGGCGCCGCATCGCAGTACAAGCTCGGCGCGGGTGGCCGGCAGCGTATCGATGTACGCAGCTCAGAGTCGATGAAATACGTGGGCTATCTGCAGGGCAAGCAGTTGCAGATGGAACAGCAGATGTCCGGCATGATCCAGCGTCCGCTGCAGGTGCGTCGTCGCATGCAGCACGCGGTCAACGGCATCGTCGCTGACTTGAGCGCCGCCGAGGCCGCGCGGGTCTCCAAAATGGCGAATGTCCGTCTGGTCGAGGAATATCGCGAATACAAGCAGGACACCGACGTCGGTCCGACCCTCATCGGCGCACCGTCGGCATGGGCCGGTACGGTCGGTCAGCCTTCCGGTGCCAGCGCGGTGCAGGGTGAAGGCATCATTGCCGGCCTGATCGACTCCGGCATCAACTTCGGCAGCCCGTCGTTCGCGGGTACCGATCCGGTCGACGGCTATGTTCACGTCAATCCGATGGGCGCCGGCGTCTATCTCGGCACCTGTGGTCCGGGTGGCGACGATGAAGGCCGCTGCAACAGCAAACTGATCGGTGGCTATGACTTCGTCTGCGGTGCGCCTGCCAACCTGTGCGGCGAGACCGATGTCCTCGAAGAGCCTGGTTTCGGTGACACCAATGGTCACGGCAGCCATACCGCGTCCACCACGGCCGGCAACCGCCGCAATGTGGTCTATGACGGCGCATCACTGCGCATTTCCGGTGTGGCGCCGCGCGCGAACATCATCGCCTATGACACTTGCTATACCGACGCGGTGACCGGTCAGGGCCTGTGCCCGAACGTCTCGACGCTCGCTGCGATCAACCAAGCGGTCGCCGATGGCGTCGACGTCATCAACTATTCGATCGGCGGTGGCAGTCAGCCCTGGAGCGAAGCCACATCGCTGGCCTTCCTCAACGCGGTTGATGCCGGTATCTACGTCGCGGCATCCGCAGGCAACAGCGGCCCGGGCCCGAATACGCTCGGCCATCTTGAGCCGTGGGTTGGTTCGACGGCTGCTGCCCAGCACGGTCGCGGTGGTTTCGGCACGCTGATGCAGGTGACGGGTCCGGCGCCTGTGCCGGCCGCGCTTCAGCCGGTGGTGATGAACAACGGTACCGGTGGCGTCTCGCTCACGGCCACCATCCCCGGCAGCACGCCCCTGATCGTCAGCCCGGGCATCGACACCACCAGCGATGGTTGTGCGGCGTTTACGGCCGGTGCGTTCACTGGCGGCATTGCGGTCATTCGCCGCGGTTCGTGCAGCTTCTCGAGCAAAGCCAACAACGCGACGGATGCCGGTGCGATTGCAGTGGTGATCACCAACAACACGACGGGCGGCATCATCCCATCGGTGCCCGGGACCACGGTCCCCGTCTTCGGTATCACTCAAGCCGACGGCAATGCGCTGCGTGATTTCTATCTCGCGAATCCGACAGCCGCTGCCCAGATCGCGTTCCCGGCAGTCGGTCTCCCGAATGTCGCCGACGCACTCGGCTCGTTCAGCTCACGCGGTCCTGCTGGCAACTTCGATCTGGTGAAGCCGGACATCACGGCGCCTGGCGTGAACATCCTCGCCGCCGTTTCCGGCACCACCATCACCGGTTCGGAGGATGCAATCGACCTCTACAGCGGTACGTCGATGGCTTCGCCGCACCATGCCGGCGCTGCTGCGCTGATCCATCAGGCCCGTCCGGGTTGGACGATGCCGGAGGTCAAGTCGGCGCTGATGATGACGGCGACCACGCAGGTGTACACGGAGGATCTGGTGACCTTGGCGAACCCGTTCGCCCGCGGTTCCGGTCGTATCCGTATCGACCGCGCGATCAAGGCCGGTCTCGTGTTGAATGAGACTACCGCGAACTTCGAGGCGGCTGATCCCGCCAATGGCGGCAACCCGGCTTCGTTGAACGTCGCGAGCCTTGCCAAGGGCAGCTGTTACCCGACCTGCACCTTCACCCGTACGTTCCGCAATCCGGGTACAAGCGGTGGTTTGTGGCGGATCAGCATCACCGGTGTGACCGGTACGGCGAATCCCGCCCTCGTGTGGATCCTGCCGGGTGCGACCCGTTCGATCGACTTCACCGTCGATGCGACGAATCTGCCCGCCAACGGCAGCTTCAACTTCGGCGAAGTGCTGATGGAGCTGCGTCAGAGCGGCGGCGTGGTGGATGAAGTTTCCAGCCTGCGTCTGCCGATCGCGGTTGCGGTGGCGCCTCCGGTGGTGTCTGTGCCGCCGTCGGTGAATGCCACGGTCAACCAGGGCAGCAACGGCAGCACCAGCTTCAACATCGGTAATACCGGCGGTTCGAACCTCAACTACACCGTCACCACGACCGGCAACGGGACCGCCACTGTGGCTTCCGCCCTGCGCGGCGCAGTGAACAGCGGCTTCCGCAACACCATCTACACCGATGCATCGGGCAGCAATCTGGCGCAGTTCGCTGCAGATGACTTCGATCTCGGACAGTCGACTCAGATCACTTCGCTTTCGTCTGAAGGTTTCGTGGTCAGTGGTGCGCTGTTGACCGCTGCAGCCGTTGATCTGACCTGGAGCATCTATCCGGATGCTGCGGGCCTGCCTGCGGGCGACCCGCAATCCGCGCCGGGTGCGGCGGTTTGGACTTACACGGCTGCGCCGACTGCGGCAGGTGTGTCCACCGACGGTGGCACGATCGGCCTGAATCTCGCAGCTGCGGGCCAGAATGTCGTGTTGCCGGCAGGCAAGTACTGGTTGGTGGTGAACACGCGCGGGATCTTCTCCAACCGTTGGGCACAGTTCGCTTCGGTTGACGGGAATGGCACCTTTGCAGCCATCACCATTGATGCTGGTGGCACTGGTGCCTGGGCGCTTTCCAATTCGTTCAGCGGTCTGTCGATGACGATCAAGGGCAGCGTCCCTTGTGGTGCACCGTGGTTCGGTGCAGTGACCCCGGCTTCCGGCTCGCTGGTGCCGACTGGCGTTCAATCGACCTCGCTGGAGCTGAACAGCAGCAGCCTGGCCCCGGCGACCTACGGTGCCATCATCTGTGTGGCCAGCAACGATCCGGTGACCCCGGTGGCTTCGGTGCCGGTCACGCTGACGGTATCGCCTGCACCGCCGAAGCGCGTTGCCGGCCAGCCTGCGAGCCAGCAGGCCCGTCATCGCCCGATGAGAATCCGTTCGAACCGCCTCTGATGCGTTCATCGATCACACGCTGATCAATACACGCTGAGCAATGAAAGGCCCGGAGCAATCCGGGCCTTTTTTTGTGACCGGTGTCCGCTTCATTCCGCGTTTATGCCTTTGAGCGTCCATCCTGCGTCGCATACGAGAATCGCCCATGCCTGATTCCGAATCAGCCGACGAATATGTCGACGCCATTGATTTCCTGCGCGAACGCCTGAACCGTGGCAACGACTGCATGTTGGCCGGCAACGCCCGTGGCGCCATCGTTTATTACGACAGTGCATTGGCATCGTTTCCCACCAGACAGCACATCAACGCCTTGCGCAGCCACTACCACGCGCTGTGGACCAACAAGGCTCTGGCGCATCAGCATTTGCGGGAGCCCGTGAAGTCGCAGGAAGCGGCGATGATCGCCAATGGCTTGCTGGCGGCCGATCAACAAGATTGACGGCAAGCCCGTCAGCGCGACATCCGATCTGAAGCCTTCTGTCCTGAAACGAAGACGGCCACCTTGCGGTAGCCGTCTGTAGGGTGATTCGCCAGTCGTCTCGCTACCAGATGCGCACGCGCTCTTGCGGCGGAAGGTACAGCTTGTCGCCCGGTTTCACATCGAATGCCTGGTACCACTCGTTCAGATTCCGCAGAGTGCCGTTGATCCGGTATTGCGGCGGTGAATGCGGGTCTGTCTTGAGTTGGTTGATCGTGGCTTCGTCACGATATTTCGCTTTCCACACCTGTGCCCAGGCCATGAAGAAGCGTTGGTCGCCGGTCAGGCCGTTGATCACCGGCGCGGGTTTACCGCCCAGGCTGAGCTTGTAGGCGGTGTAGGCCATCGACAAGCCGCCCAGATCGCCGATGTTCTCGCCCAGCGTGAGCTGGCCGTTCACGCACTGGCCTTCGATCGGGCAGTAGCCGTTGTACTGTGCGGTCAGTGCCTTGGTGCGGGTCTCGAAACGGGCGCGGTCCTCGTCGGTCCACCAATTGCGCTGGATACCGGCGGAATCCGATTTCGACCCCTGGTCGTCGAAGCCGTGGCCCATTTCGTGGCCGATCACGCCGCCGATGGCGCCGTAATTCACCGCCGGGTCTGCATTCACGTCGAAAAACGGCGGCTGCAGGATGGCAGCGGGGAAGACGATCTCGTTGAAGGATGCGTTGTAGTAGGCGTTGACCCGCTGAGGGGTCATGAACCATTCCTCGCGGTCGGGCACGGTGCCGAGCCGGTGGTTCTGGTCGTCGATTTCATAGCGGCGCACCGCCAGCACGTTGGCCATCAGGTCGCCGGGCACGATCTTGATGCTGCTGTAGTCGCGCCATTTGTTCGGGTAGCCGATCTTCGGCAGGAACGTGTCGAGCTTGCGGTAGGCTTCGGTCTTGGTGTCGTCGCCCATCCAGTCGAGCTTGCCGATGTTCTGGCGCAGGGCCGCCCGCAGGTTTTTGACCAGGCCGTCCATCGCGACCTTCGATTCCGGTTTGAAGTGCCGGGCGACGTACATCTGCCCGACTGCTTCGCCCAATCCGCCGCCGACGGTGGCCACGCCGCGTTTCCACAGCTCGCGCTGGGCTTTCTGGCCTTGCAATACCTTGCCGGTGAAGGCGAACGCGGCTTCGTCGATCTTCGTGCTGAGCATCGGCGCGTGATTGGCGACGGCATGGAATGCCAGGTAATCGCGCCAGACGCTCAGGGGCGTCTTGTTGACGATGGCGAGGATGGGACCGACGGCGCTCGGTGTGGAAATGTTGACCTCTGCCGGCTGCCCAAGACCCTGTGAGGCGAAGTGCGCCGCCCAGTCGTAGCCGGCGAATTCCGAGTTCAACTGGGCAAAGGTGCGCAGGTTGTAGGTCTTGTCGCGGTCCCGTCGCTGGGCACGATCCCAGTGCTGCTTCGCGATCTCGGTCTCCAGCGCGAGGATGGCTTCGGCCCGTGGCTTGGCATCGGTGATTCCGGCAAAACCCAGCATCGTTACGATGTGTTCGAGATACGCGGCGCGGATCTGCACGAAGCGCGGTTCGGCGTTCAGGTAGTAATCCTTGTCCGGCAGCCCGAGTCCGCCGACGCCGATACCGACGAGGTAGCGGTTCGGATCCTTACGATCCAGCGACACGCCGGCGCCGATCGGGCTGTCGGTGCCGTCCATATCGGAGCGGCCGAAAGCGGCCGTCAACGCGGCGATCGAGTCGATGGCCGCGATACGGGCCAGGGTCGGCTTGAGTGGTGCGATACCAGCGGCGTCGCGCGCGGCGGTGTCCATATAGCTCGCGTAGAAGTCGCGAACCTTCTGTTCGTTGCTGCCAGGCACCAGATCCTTGCGGGCCTGCAGTGCTTCGATGATCTCGCGCGTCTGTGCTTCGGCCTGGTCGCTGAGCGCATTGAACGAACCGTAGCGGGTTTCGTAGTCCTTGAGCTGGTAGCTGTCGAACCATGTGCCGTTGGCGAAACGGTCGAAATCGTCCCCCGGCTTCGCCGACAGATCGCGGTTCTCCAGTGCGATGCCGAAGGTGCCGAGCTGCGGTGCGGCCTTTTCCATGGAAAAAGCGGCAGGTGCGGAGGTGGCGAGCGCCAGACTGAGGGCGATCAGGCTTCGTTTCATGTCTTGTTCCGGAGTTCGCAAGGAATCCGCAAGACTAGCCTGCACAGCCATGCGGGCATGTGCCGAAGGTACGGGTGGGGCTTGAGGTCTGTCGCACAGCCACACTTGTGGCTGTGATCTGAAGGCGGGCCTGCAGGCGTCAGTGCGTCGCGGTCTGTGGCTGGTTGTAGATCGCTTCGCGCGCCAATTGCAGACGCAGGCGCAGATAGTCGTCGCGGCTCATCCCGCCGGGATAATCCTGCATCGCCAGGACTTCCGAAACGATTCTGGCTTCCTGTGCCTTGTATTCCTGGAACTTGGCATCGCTGCGCTGCTGCGCTTCGAAGGCGGCTTCTCTCGCGGCGGTCTGTTGACGATAGTGGTCAACGACGGCCTGTGCCTGACGGACGCGCTCGCGATCGTTGGTCACAGCGGCCTGGATCAGGCCGATCCGCAGCATGACCGCTTCACCTGCGGAAAATTCCTTGGATTGTTCACGCAGGTCGATTTCTTTGCTCAGTGCGCGTGCGCGCTCCATCCGCGCGTTCTCGTCGAGTTTGGGCGCGTCGCGCAGGAATTCGCGCGCATGGCGTTCGAAGTCGACCCGGGCGCGATAGGCCTTGGCTTGCGGTGTTGTTCCCAGTGACTTGGGGTCCGGCTGCGCGGGCTTGGCAGGTTCCGCCAATGCCCGGGTCACGGAGGCTTTACGTTGCTGTCCCGACATCCACAGCGCGAGGCTGAGCGCTGCTGCGATCACAAGGCCCACATGGACAATCCTGATCTTCATGGTGTGCTGTCGGCGATTCCTGATGCGGGAGGAGGACGTGTGGCCGGCAGGCCTGCGGGACAGGCCTGCCGTGACGCAAACAGTGCGATCAGGTCATCAGACCAGTTGATCGACTGCCCAGTAAAGCAGATTGAAAGGCTTGTTGCGGTCGGCCGCATCGCTGGCTTCGGACGCATCGAGCACATTGCCCGAACCATCCATCACGCTGTCGATGAAGTTCCGAAGTTCCAGGCTCATGGTCTGGATATCGCCATTCTTGAAATCCACGATGGTGGTGCAGTGGCTTTCGTTGAGTGCGCGATATTGCGGGAAATAACCGCCGAAGTTGCCGAGGGTGTTGAGTTTGGCCGACAGCCGTTGGGTGTCGGTACCCCAACGCGCGTGGATCAGGGCTTCTTTCGCGGCCTGGTTCGGTGCGTTCTGGATGTCGGTGAAGAACCGCTCGTACGAATACGAAGAGAAATTCAGATCTTTCCAGAAGTGGGTATGACCGAAACGGTCGTTCGGATATTTCGCCGACAGCGCGTTGTAGATCGTGCCCAGCTGGTTGAGGTCGAGCTGCGGCATCTGGCCGGCGAGGTAGGGCAGCGGTCCGTTCGGCTTGTTCAGCCCCCACGCCTCGCGCATCAGGCCCTGAAGCGGTGCGGACGGATAGAGGCTCGGATCGCCGCCGAGCGGCGCGTCGAACACCGGGCCGGAATCGTTGATCAGGAAGCTGCGGGTCGGCGCCATGTCGCGACGCAGCGGCGCGTAGTTGGTCAGGCTGCCGGCGCCGCC